>NZ_SMLA01000029.1:0-75646 GCF_004349225.1 Saccharopolyspora karakumensis | reverse complement strand
TGTGGGGGTCCAGGTGGGGCTCGAGTTGAGGCCTTGATGGGGGTTGATATTCGTTTGACCTGGTTGTTTGGGGTGCGCGAGCATGGGGACTCCGCTTCATCCGCAACCGCGCACCACTGCGAGTCGGCGCGGTCGCTACCCTGCCTGTATTCCCAATCGGGCCGAACTAGGAGCCAGTAGCCGTGATCACGAGGATGTCGACGTTGTTCCTGCGTACGCTGCGCGAGGATCCGGCCGACGCCGAGGTGCCGAGCCACAAGCTGCTCGTGCGGGCCGGCTACGTGCGGCGCATCGCGCCGGGCATCTACTCGTGGCTGCCGCTGGGGCTGCGCGTGCTGCGCCGGGTCGAAGAGGTCGTGCGCCAGGAGATGGACGCCATCGGCGCGCAGGAGATCCACTTCCCCGCGCTGCTGCCCAAGGAGCCCTACGAGGCGACCAACCGCTGGACCGAGTACGGGCCGAACCTGTTCCGGCTCAAGGACCGCAAGAACGCCGACTACCTGCTCGGGCCCACGCACGAGGAGCTGTTCACCCTCACCGTCAAGGGCGAGTACAGCTCCTACAAGGACTACCCGGTCATGCTGTACCAGATCCAGACCAAGTACCGGGACGAGGAGCGGCCCCGCGCGGGCATCCTGCGCGGGCGCGAGTTCGTCATGAAGGACTCCTACTCCTTCGACATCGACGACGAGGGCCTGTCGACGTCCTACCAGCGGCACCGCGACGCCTACATCAAGCTCTTCGACCGGGTCGGTCTGCGCTACGTGATCGTGGCGGCCACCTCCGGTGCGATGGGCGGTTCGGCTTCGGAGGAGTTCCTGGCCGAGAGCCCCACCGGTGAGGACACCTTCGTCCGCAGCACCGAATCCGGATTCGCCGCCAACGTCGAGGCCGTGGTCACCCCCGCGCCGCCCGCGGAGTCCATCGAGGACAAGCCCGCCGCCGAGGTGCACCACACCCCGAGCACGCCGACAATCGAGTCGCTGGTCGACTTCCTCAACACCAACACCGACCGCAAGTTCACCGCCGCGGACACCCTGAAGAACGTGCTGGTCAAGACCCGCCAGCCGGGTTCGGCGGAGTGGCAGCTGCTGGCGATCGGCGTGCCCGGCGACCGCGAGGTCGACATGAAGCGCCTCGAAGCCTCCCTGGAGCCGGCCGAGGTCGCGCTGCTCGAGGAGCCCGACTTCACCGCCAACCCGTTCCTGGTGAAGGGCTACATCGGCCCGAAGGCGCTGCAGGAGAACGGCGTTCGCTACGTCGTCGACCCGCGCGTGGTCACCGGCACCGCCTGGGTCACCGGCGCGGACAAGACCGATCACCACGTGCTGGACCTGGTGTGCGGCCGGGACTTCACGCCGGACGGCACGATCGAGGCCGCCGAGGTCCGGGAGGGCGACCCGTCGCCCGACGGCAAGGGAACCCTGGTGGCCGCGCGCGGCATCGAGATCGGGCACATCTTCCAGCTCGGCCGCAAGTACGCCGACGCGTTCTCGCTGGACGCGCTCGGTCAGGACGGCAAGCCCAAGCGGATCACCATGGGCTCCTACGGAGTCGGCGTGTCCCGCCTGGTCGCGGCCATCGCCGAGCAGAGCCACGACGACATGGGGCTGGCGTGGCCGCGCGAGGTCGCCCCGGCCGACGTGCACGTGGTCATCGCGGGCAAGGACGAGACCGTCCGGTCCCGCGCCGAGGAGATGGCGGCCGAACTCGACGCGGCCGGCGTGCAGGTGATCCTCGACGACCGCACGGTCTCGCCGGGCGTGAAGTTCGCCGACGCCGAGCTGGTCGGCATCCCCTCGATCCTGGTGGTCGGCAAGGGCCTGGCCAACGGTGTCGTGGAGGTCCGCGACCGGCTCACCGGCGAGCGCACCGAGGTCGCCGCCGACGACGCGGTGGCGCACCTGATCGACGTCGTGCGTGGCTGAATCTCGACAGCGCACGCCCTGACCAGGGCGATCGCACTAGCCTCCGGTGGTGATCAACTGATCACCACCGGAGGCTTTGTCATGCGGTCCCTCTCACGTTTCCTCCTGCCCGCGCTGGCGGCGCTGACCCTGGTCGCGCCCGTCGCGGCCGACGCCGCACCGGCCGCCGACGTCGCACCTTTGGCCCAGGCCCACGCGCACAACGACTACCTGCACGAACGTCCGCTGCTGGACGCGCTGGACCACGGGTTCACCAGCGTCGAGGCCGACATCTACCCGCTGGGCGACTCGCTGCTGATCGGCCACGACCCCTTCCAGCTCAACCCCGACCGGACCATCGAATCGCTGTACCTGGACCCGCTGGTGGAGCGGCTCAACGCCGGAGGCGGCAGCATCTACCCCGGCCACGACACCGACTTCCAGCTGCTGGTCGACTTCAGACCTTCGGCGAGGACGGCTACAAGCGGCTCGACGAGATCATGCGCGACTCCAAGTACGCGGGCCTGTTCACCCACTACGAGAACGGCACCGTCACCGAAGGGCCGGTGACGGTGGTGATCTCCGGTGAGAAGCCGACCGAGTTCATCGAGGGCCAGACCGACCGCTACGCGTTCCTCGACGGCGGCACCGGCGGCTCGATCGGCGCCGATCCCACGCTCGTCCCGCTGGTCTCCGACGACTGGACGCAGGTGTTCACCTGGAACGGCTCCGGCGACATGCCCGCCGAGGAGCGCGACGAGCTGGAGCGGATCGTCAACGACGCGCACGCCGCCGGTCAGCGCGTCCGCTTCTGGGCCACGCCGGACAGCGCGGGCTCCGAGCGCGACGCGGTGTGGAACGTGCTCGAGGAGGTCGGCGTCGACCACATCAACACCGACGACCTCGCCGGGCTCCAGGACTTCCTGAGCGCGTGACCGCTGCGGCTGGGCTTCCGCCTCACCCTTGCAGGAAGCTCAGCCGCACCTTCCGCACCGGGTTGTCGACGTTGGTGTCCACCAGGCACACCGACTGCCAGGTGCCCAGCGCCATCTGCCCGCCCAGCACCGGGATCGTCGCGTAGGGCGGCACGAACGCGGGCATCACGTGGTCGCGGCCGTGACCGGGCGAGCCGTGGCGGTGCCGCCAGCGGTCGTCGCCGGGCAGCAGGTCCCGCAGGGCGGTGAGCAGGTCGTCGTCGCTGCCCGCGCCGGTCTCGATGATCGCCAGTCCGGCGGTCGCGTGCGGCACCCACACGTTGAGCAAACCGTCGTCGGCACCGGCCGAGCTGAGGAACCTCCGGCACTCGTCGCGCAGATCGCGGACCACTTCGCGGCCACCGGTGCGGATCTCGATCTCTTCGCTGTGCATGCCCCAACCGTAGGCAGAGATCACCGCCGAGGCCTGATCGGTGCGAGGATGGTGGTCATGCGGAAGGCTTTCGACGCGAGTTTCGACGTCCCCGACGGCTATCTCAACACCGCCAGCATCGGCATCCCGCCGACCGAGGCCGTCCGGAAGGTCTCCGAGGCGGTGGAGCGCTGGGGCCGCGGCTCCGACCGGCCCGGCGACTTCGACGAGCACGTGGCCACCGCACGCGGCACCTTCGGCCGCCTCATCGGCGTCCCGGCCGATCGGGTCGCCATCGGGGCCAGCGCTTCTCAGGTGATCGGCCTGGTCGCGGCCAGCCTGCCCGACGACGCGCGGGTGCTGGCGGCCACCGACGACTTCACCAGCGTGCTGTTCCCGTTCGCCGCTCAGGCCGACCGCGGCGTCACCGTCACCGAGGTCGAGCTGGACGAAATCGGCGAGCGCGCACCGGAATTCGACCTCGTCGCGGTCAGCGCGGTGCAGTCCAAGGACGGCCGCATCGTCGACTTCGAGGGGCTCCAGCTGGCCAAGCAGGAGCACGGAACGCGCGTGCTGCTCGACGTCACGCAGGCCGCGGGCTGGATGCCGCTGCGGCTGGACTGGGCGGACTGGGTGGCCGGTGCCGGGTACAAGTGGCTGATGGCCCCGCGCGGATCCGCCTGGCTGGCGGTCCACCCCGACGCGCCGCGACCCGTTCCGCACGGCGCCAACTGGTACGCCGCCGAGGACCCGTGGGAGGCCACCTACGGCCTGCCGCTGCGGCTGTCCGGTGAGGCGCGCGGGCTGGACATCTCGCCGGTGTGGCTCGCGCAGGTCGGTGCTGCGGCGTCGATGGAGTGGCTGGCCGGTCTGGACCTGGCCGGAGTCGCCGAGCACTGCAGCGGCCTGGCCGACGGGTTCCGGGCGGAGCTCGGGATGCCGGCCGCCGGGTCGGCGATCGTGTCGGTGGCCGGCCAGGACGCCGTGGCCAAGCTCACGGCGGCCGGTGTCGCCTGCGCCAGCCGCGGGGGCCAGGCCAGGGTGTCGTTCCACCTCTACAACACCGCCGAGGACGTCGAAAGAGCGGTCCGCGCACTGCTCTGATCAGCGCAACCGGGTATCGGGTTGTCCGTCCCGTAATCCACAACCGCTACCGTAGGCACTCGTGTCAGACCGACAGGGTGTGCCTGAAGACGTGACGGGAGCGCACGGCCACACGCAGCGTGATACCGCGCCGTTGAGGCGGGACAACGCCTACATCAGGCAGGACCGCCAGGTGGCCGCACCGACCCCGGAGCACGCCACCAGGCCGGTGATCACGCATTCGCCGACGCCGCAGCAAGCGCCTCAACAGGCGCCGCCGCAGCCGTACCCGGGCACCAGCAGACAGCCCTCGCCGCCGCCCCCGCCGCCGAGGCAGCAGCGGCCGCAGGGCGTCACGCCGATGGGCTGGGCGCTGCGCGGACTCGTGCTGCTGCTGATCGCGGTCGTGTCCGGGCTGATCTGGAGCGCCATCAAGCCCGATGACGAGGTCGCCGCGCCGCCACCGCTGAAGCTGCGCTACGACTTCACCCTGGTCCGCAAGGAGGAGGCGTTCCAGGGCTGCAAGGGCGTCTCGACCGACTCCATCCAGAACTTCTTCAGCAAGCAGGAGTGCGACCACCTCACCCGCGCGCTCTACACCACGACCCTGCCCGACGGCCGCCGCGTCCTCACCTCGGTGATCACCGTGCTGATGCCGACGCCGCAGCTCGCCACCCAGCTCAACGAGCTGACCACCAAGGACGGCACCGGCAACATCCGGGACCTGGTGGACGACGAGCGCGACGGCACCAGCGACATGCCCGACCTCGACGACGCGGCCTACGCCTCGGGGCGGCAGGACCGGCTGGTCGTGATCGGCGACTCGGCGTTCTACAGCAAGTCCTCGAAGAAGGACCCGGCGCTCAGCGACGTCACCAACGAGGCCCTCAAGCTCGGCTGGCCGCAGGACCAGGCGCCGAAGTGACCAGGGGTCGGCACCGCGGCTGAGGCCGGGCGCTCACGCCCGCTGGCCGGGGAAGTTCTCCGCGGCGGGCTGGCGGCCCAGCGTCAGCCGCCAGCGGGTCGCCCTGGTGGCCGAGGTGGTCAGGCCGTCCAGCGCGGTGCGGCGCATCCCGGCGTCCTCGGTGCTGTCGAGCACGGAGCGCCAGCCGACCTGGCAGTCGCTCTCGGTGGTGATCAGCAGATCGATCGCCTTAGACTGGTCGGCCACGTCGCCGCCGACGTCGTAGGCGGGCTGAGCCGGGGTCGGCGTGAGGCCCGCCTGCCGCATCGCCTGCTCGGCGGTGTCGCGCAGCCGGGTGTGCGCGTCGACGGCCTCCTCGATCGCGCTGCGCACCCGAGCCTCGCCGACGAAGGCGTTGGCCAGCCCGTACACCCACAGCGCCGCGTGCTCGGCGCCCAGCGCGTCGCCGAGGGCCTTGGCGGCCTGCTCCGAGATCTCGCTCAACCCAGCACCTCCTGCAGGCACGCACAGCTCGCGGACACCGACGCCACCATTCCCGCGCGGTAGCCGGACAGCCCGGGAACGAGCTTCGCCGCCTGCTCCTGGCCCTCGCGCACGGCGGCGCGCAGCGCGTCGGCCGCGGCATCGGAGGAGGACGGCGCCTTCTTCGGGGCCGGATCGGGCACCGACGGCGGGTCCTCGGGGTCGCGCGGCGCGACCCGGTCGATCTCCCGCTGCAACGCGCTGGCGTGCGCGGTTCGCGCCGCGGCGAGCTCGCGCGCCGTCTCGGCCATCCCGGAGTGCCTGCGGGCGATCGCGTTCGCCAGCGCGGCATCGGCCTTCGCGGCGGTCGCCAGCGGCAGCAGCTGATCGGGCTCGTCGGAGCCGGTGCCGCACGCGGCCAGCACGGCCGCGGCGGGCGCGGCGGCGAACAACCGCAGAACACGTCGGCGCTCGATCACCGGCAGGGATGCGCGGGGGAGTTCCACGACGACCTATCCTGCCAGGCGCCGCGATCATCGCGCGCACCCTGGGGGCACCGCCGGAGCGGTGGGACCGGTGATCCGTTCAGGGCCGCGCGCAATCCGCCGATCGTTGGGGTCCCGCGTCGCGCTCGGGTGCGGCCGGACGCGATACCCTGGGCGACCGCGGCCGGAGCAGACCGGACGCGGGCGGTTCGTGCCCGCGATTCGGGCCCGGACCGCGATGCATGGGTCTTCTGAGACCACGAACCGAAACCTAGGAGTGCCAACGTGTCCAGCCCGCCGCGTGGTGAGATCACCGCGCAGCTGGAGCCCGTCGTCGCCGAGGCCGTCGCCGAAGAGGGCTTCGACCTCGAAGAGCTCGACGTGCAGCAGGCCGGTCGTCGCCGGCTGGTCAAGGTCGTCATCGACTCCGATGACGGTGTCGGCCTCGACGACATCACCGAGGTGAGCCGCTCGGTCGCCAAGGTCCTGGACGCGCACGAGCACGTGCTGGCCGGCTCCTACACGCTGGAGGTCACCTCGCCCGGCGTGGACCGGCCGCTGACCAGGCAGCGACACTGGAGGCGCGCCCGCAACCGGCTGGTGAAGATCCGGCTGACCAGCGGCGAGCAGCTGGTGGCGCGGGTCGGCAGCGCGGATGATGAGAGCGTGCAGGTGCTGGTGGGCGCTGAGATCCGCCAGGTGGCCTACCGTGATGTGGAGCGCGCGGTGGTCGAGGTGGAGTTCCAGCAGCCACCGGCGGAAGACCTGGTCAAGCTGGAGCGGGCTGCGAGCGGCGTTTCCCAGCAGGGGGACGACCGGGAAGACACGGAGGAGTCGAGGTGAACGTCGACATCGCGGCGCTGCGGGCGATCGAACGCGACAAGGACATCCCGTTCGAGACGGTCCTTGAAGCGATCGAATCTGCACTGCTCACCGCATACCGTCACACCGAGGGGCACCAGCCGCACGCGCGGGTGGAGGTCGACCGCAAGACCGGCATCGTGCGGGTCATCGCGCACTCCCTCAACGCCGACGGCAGCGTTTCCGAGGAGTGGGACGACACCCCGGAGGGGTTCGGGCGGATCGCGGCGACGACCGCGCGGCAGGTCATCCTGCAGCGGCTGCGCGACGCGGAGCACGAGCGGACCTTCGGCGAGTTCGCCGCCAAGGAAGGCGAGATCATCGGTGGCGTGATCCAGCGCGACGCGCGGGCCAACTCGCGCGGCATGGTGATCGTGCAGATCGGTGACAGCGAGGGCGTCATCCCCGGCGCCGAGCAGGTCCCGGGGGAGAACTACGAGCACGGCACCCGGATCAAGTGCTACGTCTACGGCGTGGCGCGCAGCGCCCGGGGCCCGCAGATCTCGCTGTCGCGCACCCACCCGAACCTGGTCCGCCGGCTGTTCGCGCTGGAGGTCCCGGAGATCGCCGACGGCACCGTGGAGATCCCGGCGGTGGCCCGCGAGGCCGGGCACCGGTCGAAGATCGCGGTGCGGTCCACGGTCAGCGGCGTCAACGCCAAGGGCGCCTGCATCGGCCCGATGGGCGCGCGGGTCCGCAACGTGATGAGCGAGCTGGGCGGCGAGAAGATCGACATCATCGATCACTCGGACGACCCGGCGACCTTCGTCGGCAACGCGCTGTCGCCGGCCAAGGTGGTCTCGGTCGAGGTGGTCGACGAGCGCACCAAGACCGCGCGGGTGATCGTGCCGGACTTCCAGCTGTCGCTGGCGATCGGCAAGGAAGGCCAGAACGCGCGGCTGGCGGCCCGGCTGACCGGCTGGCGGATCGACATCCGCAGCGATGCCGACCCGTCGTCGCCGACCACCACGAGCGGCCAGGCACCCGTCCAGCCGACCGGTCCGGACCCGGCGGTTGAGGGACTGCCCACCGTGGGTTCGGCTGAGTGACGCCCTCGGGTTAGAATCGTTAACGAGGCTCGACGCGAGGGGAGCGATCAATCCACACGAGTGCACCCGGGAATGGCCAGCGCCATGTGCCGGTTCGTACGTGCGTGGGTTGTCGTGCTCGGACGTCGGCCGTTGAGCTGCTACGTGTGGTGGCTGAGGTCGGTGGTTCGGGGCCCGTCGCGGTTCCCGATCCACGGCATCGGCGACCGGGTCGGGGAGCCTGGCTGCACCCTGACCCGGCTTGCCTTCGTCTGGCCGAACGGCGTCGGGCTTTTCCGCGGGCACTTCGAGTGCCGGGATCTCTCGACACCGCAGCCGTGCAACACCACTTGAGTACCGGGCAACCGCCCGCGGTGGCTCAGGACATGACCGACGCGGGATCCGTCCCGCGCCAGGCAACCGAAGGAAAGCAGGTCGACCCGTCATGAATCAGCCGTGAAGCTGAAGCCATGAACGCGCATCGGCGATAGGACGAGGTCGAGCGGGACTGCCGCCCGGCCTCACCCAGATGAGGAGAGCAGTGGCAGGCAAGGCCCGCGTACATGAGCTCGCTAAAGAGCTCGGTGTTACCAGCAAGGAAGTACTGAACAAGCTCGCCGAGCAGGGCGAGTACGTCAAGTCTGCGTCCTCCACCGTGGAAGCCCCGGTGGCTCGCAGGCTCCGTGACGCATATGTCAAGTCGTCGAAGAAGAGCGGCGACAACGGCAAGCCCGCTCAGAGCGACAAGGCTGTCAGTACCGGAGGGGCGGCCGGATCGTCGGCGCCCAAGCCCGGACCCAAGCCCGGCCCGCGCGCCGAGGCTCCCAAGCCCGGCCCGAAGCCGGGTCCGAAACCGACCCCCAAGCCCGAACCGAAGGCCGAAGAGCCGGCCCCGGCCGCTCAGGCGGAGCCGAAGGCCGAGGCCCCCAAGGTCGAAGAGCCCAAGTTCGAGCAGCCCAAGGCCGAGTCCCAGGGCGACAAGCCCAAGGGCGACGCCAAGCCCGGCCCGAAGCCGGGTCCCAAGCCCGCGCCCAAGGCTCCGAGTGGCGACGGCGATGCCGCGCGCCCGAAGGCGCCCAAGCCGGGTCCGAAGCCCCCGCGCGTCGGCAACAACCCGTTCGGCGTCGGTCAGGGTGCTCCTCAGCAGCGCCCGGGTCGCCCCGGCCCGGGTCCGCGTCAGGACCGCGGTGGCCAGCAGGGCCCCGGTCGCGGTCGTGACGACCAGCGCCGTGGCGGCGGCCAGGGTGCCGGAACCGCTCCCGCCGGTGGCGGCAACAACGCCCCGCGCGGCGAAGGCGGCGGTGGTGGCGGCGGTTCGCGCCCGAACCCGGGCATGATGCCTCCGCGCCCGAACCCCGGCATGATGCCTCCGCGTCCGGCCCGCGGTGGGCCCGGCGGTGGTTCCGGCGGCGGTCGTGGCCGTGGCGGCCCCGGCGGTGGCGGCGGCGGCGGCGGTCGTCCCGGCGGCGGTGGCGGCGGCGGTGGCGGTCGTCCCGGCGGCGGTGGCGGCGGCTTCCGTCCCGGTGGCGGTGGCGGCGCTCCGGGTGGAGCTCCGGCCGGCGGTGGCTTCCGCGGTCGTCCCGGCGGCGGTGGCCGTCCGGGCGGTCCCGGTGGTCGTGGCGGCACGGCTGGTGCCTTCGGTCGCCCCGGCGGTCCCGCGAAGCGCGGTCGCAAGTCGAAGCGGCAGAAGCGCCAGGAGTACATGGAGAACATGCAGGCGCCGTCAGTCGGCGGCGTCCGCCTCCCGCGCGGTAACGGCGAGACCCTTCGCCTGCGCCGCGGTGCTTCGCTGACCGACTTCGCCGAGAAGATCAACGCCAACCCGGCTTCGCTGGTGCAGGCGATGTTCCACCTCGGTGAGATGGTCACCGCGACCCAGTCCGTCTCCGACGAGATCCTCGAGCTCCTCGGCCAGGAGATGAACTACAAGGTCGAGATGGTCTCTCCGGAGGACGAGGACCGGGAGCTGCTGCAGTCGTTCGACATCAGCTACGGCGACCCGGGCTCCTCCGAGGAGGAGCTGGCCGCCCGTCCGCCGGTCGTGACCGTCATGGGTCACGTCGACCACGGTAAGACGCGGCTGCTGGACACCATCCGGAAGGCGAACGTGCAGGCCGGCGAGGCCGGCGGCATCACGCAGCACATCGGTGCCTACCAGGTCGTCACCGAGCTGGAGGGCAACGAGCGGCCCGTCACCTTCATCGACACCCCTGGTCACGAGGCGTTCACCGCCATGCGTGCCCGCGGTGCGAAGTCGACGGACATCGCCGTGCTGGTGATCGCCGCGGACGACGGCGTCATGCCGCAGACGGTCGAGGCGATCAACCACGCCCAGGCCGCCGGTGTGCCGATCGTGGTCGCGGTCAACAAGATCGACGTCGAGGGTGCGAACCCGGACAAGATCCGCCAGCAGCTCACCGAGTACAACCTGGTGGCCGAGGAGTACGGCGGCGAGACGATGTTCGTCGAGATCTCCGCCAAGCAGGGCACCAACATCGACGGTCTGCTGGAAGCGATCCTGCTGACCGCCGACGCCTCGCTCGACCTCCGGGCCAACCCGAACATGTCGGCGCAGGGTGTCGCGATCGAGGCGCACCTGGACCGCGGTCGCGGTCCGGTGGCCACCGTGCTGGTGCAGCGAGGCGCGCTGCGCGTCGGTGACTCGGTCGTCGCCGGTGACGCGTACGGCCGCGTTCGCCGCATGATCAACGAGAACGACGAGGACGTCACCGTGGCGCTGCCGTCGCGGCCGGTCCAGGTCATCGGCTTCACGTCGGTGCCCGGTGCCGGTGACTCCTTCCTGGTGGTCGACGAGGACCGGGTCGCCCGGCAGATCGCCGACCGCCGCGGGGCCCGCATCCGCGAGGCGCAGAACGCCGCCAAGCGCAAGCGGGTCAGCCTCGAGGACCTGGACAAGGTGCTCAAGGAGACCAACCAGCTGAACCTGATCATCAAGGGTGACAACTCGGGTACCGTCGAGGCGCTCGAAGAGTCCCTGATGAAGATCGAGGTCGGCGAAGAGGTCGAGCTGCGGGTCATCCACCGCGGCGTCGGTGGCATCAACGAGTCCGACATCAACCTCGCCACCGCGGAGAACACCATCGTCCTGGGCTTCAACGTCCGGGCCGAGGGCAAGGCGGCCGAGGTCGCCAACCGCGAGGGCGTCGAGATCCGGTACTACTCGGTGATCTACCGCGCCATCGAGGACATCGAGCAGGCCCTCAAGGGCATGCTCAAGCCCGAGTACGAGGAAGTCGAGCTCGGTCGCGCCGAGATCCGCGAGGTCTTCAAGTCCTCGAAGGTCGGCACGATCGCCGGTTGCATGGTCACCGACGGCATCGTCAAGCGGAACGCGAAGGCGCGTCTGCTGCGGGACAACGTGGTGGTCGCCGAGAACCTCAGCATCAACTCGCTGAAGCGGTTCAAGGAAGACGCCACCGAGGTCCGCGACGGTTTCGAGTGCGGTCTGACCCTGGGGTCCTACAACGACCTCAAGGTGGGCGACATCATCGAGCCGTACGAGATGCGCGAGAAGCCTCGCGACTGACACCGCACCTGCGCAGGGGGTCCGCCACGGACCCCCTGCGCGGGCTCGGGGGAAGATCCCGCCCATGTACGTCGGTGCGCTCGAACTGGACGTGCTCTTCGGTGACGTCCACTCGTTGAAGCAGAAGCGGGCCGTGGTCCGGCCGGTCCTGGCCGAACTCCGCCGCCGCTTCGAGGTCGCCGTCTCCGAAGCCGGCGATCAAGACCTCCACCGCCGCGCTCTGCTCGGAGTCGCGGCGGTCTCCGGCGACGCTTCGCACGTCCGCGAAGTCCTGGAGGCGTGCGAGCGGTTGGTCGCCGCACGCCCAGAGCTGGAGCTCCTCTCCGCCCGGCATCGCATGCTGGGGCCGGAGGATTAGGTTTATCGGTGGTGCCTTTGCCCAGCGGTGCGGGTCGGGGAACCTGAGCGGCTCCGTGGATTCCTTCGCGCCACGACGTGCGTCCAACGCACGGTGTCGCGGCGTGCTCGCCACGAAGTGCTCAGAACCCCCCGGCGGTGCCGGCTGCTCAGGTGCTCACCAGGGAGAAAGTGGCTCCGCCACTGAGAAGACAAGACCCACCCGCCGGAGCACCGCGGGTGTCGAAGCTTTCTTGCAAGAAGGAGGTGCGTCGTGGCTGATACGGCGCGCGCCCGCAGGCTGGCCAAGCGCATCGCGCAGATCGTCGCGTCCGGGCTGGAGCACGAGGTCAAGGACCCGCGACTGGCGATGGTGACGATCACCGATGCGCGAGTCACCCCTGATCTGCGGGACGCCACGGTCTACTACACCGTCTTCGGCGACGACGCCGACTACGCCTCGACGGCGGCCGCGCTCAACAGCGCCACCGGCGTCCTGCGCTCCCGCGTCGGCGACCAGACCGGGGTGCGGTTCACGCCGACCCTGACGTTCGTCGCGGACACCGTCCCGGACCAGGCCCGCCGGATGGAGGAGCTGCTCGCGAAGGCCAAGGAGGCCGACGACGAGGTCGCTCGACTGGCCTCGGGTGCGGTCCCGGCCGGCGACGCGGACCCCTACCGCGTGAGCGCTGACACCGAGGATGATGACGACGACACCGACGGTGTCGATGACGAGGACTTTTCCGACGCCGATGTGCGTCGTGGCCCACAAGGTGGTTGAGTCGCGGCGCCGAATCGGGTGCGTTGGTCATCGGTGGACCTGACAAGGCTGCCGATGACGTGGAGGTGACGTGTGCGCGGGCAACCCGAGACCGCCGGCCGGCAGGACGGCCCGGGAACGGGCGAGTCTCTGCGAGAGGCCGTCGCGGCCGCTGCGGGCAAGCTCGCGGCAGCACCGGACGTGACCCTGTTCGGGCACGTCAACCCCGATGCCGACGCCCTGGGCAGCGCGCTCGCGCTGGGCAGGGCGCTGAAGAAGCGCGGCAGCGCGGTCCGGGTGTCCTTCGGGCATCCGGACAAGCCCGCCCACTCGCTGCGCGACCTCGACGTCGACGGGCTCATCGTGCCCCCGTCGGAGGTCCCCTCCGCGCCGCCGCTGCTGGTCGTGTGCGACTCCGGCAGCCTCGGGCGGCTGGGCAGGCTCGCCGACCGCGTCAAGGGCACCATCGCCGCGGGTGGTGAGGTGATCGTCCTCGACCACCACATCGCCAACACCCGTTACGGCACGCTGCACGTCCTCGACGAGTCCGCCGAGGCCACGGTGCTGCTGGTGCTGCGGTTGCTGGACGAGCTCGGCGCGGAACTGGACCTGCCGACCGCCCGCTGCCTGTACGCCGGGCTGGTCACCGACACCCGCTCGTTCCGGCACGCCAGCCCCGAGGTGCACCGGGTCGCGGCCCGGCTGCTCGACGCGGGCGTCGACCCCGAGGCGACCACCAAGCCGCTGCTCGACACCCACCCGTTCGGGTTCCTGGGCATGCTCGCCGGTGTGCTCTCGAAGGCCGAGCTGGAGCCGTCGGCGGCCCAGGGGCTGGGGTTCGTGCACACCACCGTCCGCAAGGACCAGTCGGACGGGCTGGGCAGCGAGGACGTCGACAGCGTCATCGACCTCATCCGCACCACCGGTGAGGCCGAGGTCGCCGCGGTCCTCAAGGAGATCGGTCCTGACCACTGGTCGGTGTCGCTGCGCGCCAACAGCCGCGTCGACGTCAGCCACGCGGCCAACGCCTGCGGAGGCGGCGGGCATCGCCTGGCCTCCGGCTTCACCGCTCGCGGCGAGGAGCACGAGATCCTCGCCGCGATCCGCAAGGCCCTCGAGGACGCCCCGCTGCTCGGAACGTGACCCCTGCAGCGGCCCCCAGGCCCTGTCCAGCGGCCCATTCGGCTGTCGCGCGACATCGGAATTCGCCACCGGAAGCGTGGCGACACACCCAGCGCTACGTCGGTTCGCAGCTCTTGCGCTGGGGTTCTCGAATTTCGCGCGAGATGGGAACGGGGAGGGTCAGGCGCGTTTGCGGGCTCGGAACGCGGCCACGTGCATGCGGTTGGCGCAGCGGGGTGAGCAGAAGCGCTTCGCCTGGTTGGTGGAGGTGTCCAGGTAGTACGTCGAGCACCCCTCCGCCTCGCAGAGGCCCCAGCGGGCGGTGCCGTGCGCGACGACGCCCTGGGCCAGGCCCCACGCCGCCGCTGCCGCGACCTCGTCCACCGCGGGAGCATCGGGACCCGCGACGTGGACGTGCCAGTTGGGCACCCCATCGTGACCGCCGTGGCCGGAGAGCCGGGGACGCGGGGGATGGGCGGCCAGCAGCGCGTTGATCTCGGTGAGGACGGTCTCGTCCTGAGCCGGCCCGGCCGAGGCCATCATGGCGGCCAGCGCCCGGCGCAGGCCCTCGGAGATCTCCCGCAGCAGGGGCAGGTCGGAGTCCCGGAGCCGGTCGGCCCACCAGGGCTCGTCGTGCAGCGCGGCGCGGACCGTCTCGACGTCGGTCAGGTCGGCGTTGGCGAGCCGGAGCGCGACCTCGATGTAATCGGCGCTGTCCATGGACGCTCCTTACCGCTACCCTGTGTCAGGGTCGAACCCATCATTCGCAGCTTACAAGGGAGATGACGTGTCCGAGGCCGGGGAGCGCGTGTCACCGCGCAAGGTGCTGGGGCTCGCGGTCCCCGCACTGGGCGTGCTGGCGGCCGAGCCGCTGTACGTGCTGGTCGACACCGCCGTGGTCGGTCACCTCGGGGCCGTCCCGCTCGCCGGGCTCGCGCTCGGCGGCACCCTGTTCACGCTGATCTCCAGCCAGCTGACCTTCTTGACCTACGGCACCACCGCGCGCACGGCCCGGCTGCACGGGGCCGGCCGGCGCACCGAAGCCGTCGCCGAGGGCGTGCAGGCCACCTGGCTCGGGATCGCCGTCGGCGTGGTGCTGTTGCTGATCGCCCAGCTGGTCGCCACGCCCGTCGCCGAGCTGCTGGCCGGGCCCGGACCCGTCGCCGACGCGGCCGGGACCTGGCTGCGCATCGCGCTCTGCGGAGCCCCGCTGGTGCTGATCACCATGGCGGGCAACGGCTGGATGCGCGGTGTCCAGGACACCGTCCGCCCGCTGCGCTACACGCTCATCGGCAACGGCGTGTCCGCCGTGCTGTGCCCGATCCTGGTCTACCCGATGGAACTCGGGCTGGAGGGTTCGGCGATCGCGAACCTGATCGGCCAGAGCATCGCCGCCGCCCTGTTCATCCGCGCCCTGCTCGTGGAGAAGGCGCCGCTGCGCCCCGACTGGGTCAGGATGCGCGCTCAGCTCGGCCTCGGCCGCGACCTGGTGCTGCGCACCATGGCCTTCCAGGTGTGCTTCCTGTCGGCGACCTCGGTGGCCGCCCGGACCGGAGCCGAGACGGCGGCCGCGCACCAGGTCGTGTGGCAGCTGTGGATGTTCCAGTCGCTGGTGCTGGACTCGCTGGCCATCGCCGCCCAGTCGCTGGTCGGCGCCGCCCTCGGCGGCGGTTCGGTGCCGCGCGCGAAGGCCGTCGCCAAGCAGGTGACCTGGTACAGCCTGGTGTTCGGGTGCGGACTGGCCGTGTTCTTCACCGCCGTGTCCGGAGTGCTGCCGTCGGTGTTCACCACCGATGCGGCCGTGCTCGCCGAGATGCCGCACGCCTGGTGGTTCTTCGTGGCCGTGCAGCCCGTGGCGGGCGTGGTCTTCGCGCTGGACGGGGTGTTCCTCGGCGCGGGCGATGCCGCCTACCTGCGGACCGCGACGATCCTCAGCGCCGTCATCGGCTACCTGCCGCTGATCTGGCTGGCGCTGGCCTTCGGCTGGGGCCTGGCGGGGATCTGGACCGGACTGAGCCTGTTCATGGTGCTGCGGATGATCACGCTGCTGCTGCGGGCCCGCTCCGGCAAGTGGGCCGTGATCGGCGCGACCCCCGCGGCGTCGGCGGCCTGACCCTGGCGGAATCGCGCGGCGCCGGGTCGGGAATGATGGCTGGCCGTGTCCGCGCAATCCCGCAAGCAGAGTCCCGCCGTTCCTCCCGGCCTGCTGGTGGTCGACAAACCGGCGGGGATGACCTCGCACGACGTCGTCTCCAGAGTTCGCCGCATCATGGGCACCCGCAAGGTCGGGCACGCGGGGACGCTGGACCCGATGGCCACCGGCGTGCTGGTGCTCGGCCTGGAGCGGGCGACCAAGCTGCTGGGCCACCTCGCGCTGGACACCAAGGCGTACCTGGCGACCATCACCCTCGGCGCGTCGACCACGACCGACGACGCCGAAGGTGAGGTCGTGTCCTCGGCCGACGCGTCCGGTGTGGACGAGAGCGCGATCCGCGACGGCGTGACGGCGCTGACCGGGGAGCTGGAGCAGGTGCCCAGCGCCGTCAGCGCGGTCAAGATCAACGGCCGCCGGGCCTACGACATCGCGCGCAGCGGGGAGACCGTCGAGCTCGCCGCCCGCCCGGTCACCGTCTCCCGCTTCGACGTGCTCGCGCTGCGGCGCACCGACGAGACCACCGAGCTGGACGTGCTGGTGGAGTGCTCCTCGGGCACCTACGTGCGCGCGCTGGCCCGCGACCTCGGGGAAGGGCTCGGCGTCGGAGGGCACCTCACGGCGCTGCGCCGCACCCGTGTGGGGCCGTTCGGCCTGGCCACGGCGCGCACCCTCGACCAGCTGGAGGAGACCCCCGAGCTGTCGATGGGCCTGGACCAGGCCGTCGAGACGGCCTTCCCCCGCCGCAACGTCGACGCCCCCACCGCTCGCGCGCTGTCGCACGGGCAGGTCGTGACCGCGGCCGGCGTCGAGGGGACCTACGGGATGTTCGACCCCGACGGCCGGGCGGTGGCCCTCGTCCGCGACCGGGGCCGCACGGCCAAGGCCGTCCTGGTCATCGTCCCCGGGAACTGACGGCGGTTCACCCGAGCGGATGGCCGAACAGGGACGGGACGTGGGAGCGCTCGCCGGGCGGCTCCGGTGCGCGGGTTCGAAACCACCGCTGGGCGCGTGATCGTTCGGGGGAAGTAGGCTTCCGGGTCGTGCAGCGTTGGCGTGGTTTGGAGCAGCTTCCCGGTGGTTGGGGCCGTTGCGTGGTCACCATCGGTGTCTTCGACGGTGTGCATCGCGGCCACCAGAAACTCATCGCGCACGCGGTGCAGAAGGCTCGGCGCCGGGGCGTTCCCTGCGTGCTGATGACCTTCGACCCGCACCCGGCGGAGGTCGTGCGCCCGGGGAGTCACCCGGCGCAGCTGACCACGTTGCAGCGGCGGGCCGAGCTCGTCGAGCAGCTGGGCGTGGACGTGTTCTGCGTGCTGCCGTTCACCCGCGAGCTGTCCCGGGTGCCCGCCGAGGGATTCGCGCACGAGGTCCTCGTCGAGAAGCTGCACGCCGCCGAGGTCGTGGTGGGGGAGAACTTCACCTTCGGCCACAAGGCGGCAGGCAACATCGACCTGCTCACCAAGCTCGGCGAGCGCTTCGGCTTCGAGGTCGCCTCCGACGCGCTGGTGTCCGGACCGGTGGAGCGCTCCGACGACGCCGACGGCACGTCGGTGACGTTCTCCTCCACCTACATCCGCGCGTGCATCGACGCGGGCGACGTGAGGGCCGCGGCCTCGGCGCTGGGACGCGACCACCGCATCGAGGGCATCGTGGTGCGCGGCGCGGGTCGCGGCGGCAAGGAGCTGGGCTTCCCGACCGCCAACCTGTCCACCCCGGACTACACGGCGATCCCCGCCGACGGCGTCTACGCGGCGTGGTTCACCCACCGCAGGCGTGGCGCGTCCCGGCCGGGACCGGCGATGCCCGCGGCGGTGTCGGTGGGCAGCAACCCGACGTTCTCCGGAACCGAGCGCACCGTCGAGGCCTTCGTGCTCGATGTGGACGCCGACTTCTACGGCGAGCACGTCGATCTCGACTTCGTGCAGCGGCTGCGGGCCATGGAGCGCTACGACTCGGTGGACGCGCTGATCGCCCAGATGAACGCCGACGTCGCCGAGACCCGCCGAATCCTCGGAGTGCGGGAGTGAGCTCCGCCGCCGGGATGAACAGGTTTTCGGATTCTCGACCCCGCGCGGCCGGTGAGCTGGCAGGATTCGAGTCCGGATCACCTCGGGTTCGGCGGGGTGGCGGTCACGCAGGGGGAGTGAAGGTGCCGGAGAGCAGCAGCGTCCAGCGAAATCTGGCTCTGCAGCGGCAGTGGTACGGCGAGCCGCTGGGAGACCGGGTGCGCCGACTGGTCGTGGCCTTCCGCATCTCGCAGGCCCAGCTGGCCGACGTGCTCGGCATCAGCGCGCCGATGCTCAGCCAGGTGATGAGCGGCCGCCGCGCCAAGATCGGCAACCCGCAGGTGCTGGCCCGGCTGGTGATGCTGGAGCGCAAGGTCCTCATCCCGGGTGTGGCCGCGGGCGAGTCGGACGCGATCAAGCAGGCCCTGGAGGACGTGCGCCAGTCGCAGCCCTCGGTGGGGCGTGACAACCTGCCGGTCAAGCAGACCGCCAACGGCGAGCAGATCGCCTGGCCGGTGCTGCTGGAGGTCGCCAAGCCCACCGAGTTGGAGGCCGCGGCGTCGTTGTTGGAGGGCCGCTACCCGCGGCTGGCAGGACTGCTGCGCCGAGCCGCCGACAGCGAGTAGAAGCTGTTCGTGGTCGTTCGCGTGCCGGAGCCACTCCTGAGAACGGCTGCAGCGGCCATACTCGCGGGATGCGGCTGTTCACCGCGCTGCGACCCTCCGATGAAGCCGTCCGGCACCTGTCCGAGGCGATCGCGGCCCTCGACCCGGCGAGGGTGACCGAGGCGACGGCGGGCGTGCGCAAGTTCCGCTTCACCCCCGCCGAGCGCTGGCACCTGACGCTGCGCTTCCACGGCGACGACGCCGATCCGCAGCGGGTGGCCGACCGCCTCGACCGCCGCATGGCCCACATCACCGCCGCACCGCCGGCCCTGCGCCTGACCGGCTCGGGAACATTCCGGGGAGTGCTGTGGACCGGCGTCGAACCGGCCACCGAGACCGACCGGCTGGCCCTGCGGGAGCTGGTGCGCGCGGCCGGTGGCGACCCGCGCGGGTTCCGGGCGCACCTGACCCTCGCTCGGTGGGCGTCCGGCCGCGCCGACCGGCGCTGGATGCCGGGGCTGCTCACCGGCTACACCGGTCCCTGGTGGACCGCCGGAGAACTCGCGGTGATGCGCAGTGACCAGGGCGAAGGCGGTCCGGTGTACCGAGTGGTGCACCGCGTGCCGGTGACGCGCGCTGCGTCGGGGTAACCCAGGCGAGCAGGGCTTCCCTGTTATCCTGGCCGTGGAACGGCTGCAGTCCGTGGTGGCCGATTTCCGAGGTAACCAGTCCTCACGGCGGTGGCGCCGCACGGCAGCTCGCCGCCCACAGACACGGGACATGCAGAAGGAGTATTTCGTGGCGCTGTCCACTGACGAGAAGAAGCAGATCCTGGCCGAGTACGGCCTGAAGGACAACGACACCGGTTCGCCGGAGGCCCAGGTGGCCCTGCTGACCAAGCGGATCACCGGCCTGACCGAGCACCTCAAGCAGCACAAGCACGACCACCACTCGCGTCGTGGTCTGCTGCTGATGGTGGGTCGTCGCCGTCGTCTGCTCAACTACCTGACCAAGGTGGACATCGAACGCTACCGTTCGCTGATCCAGCGACTCGGTCTGCGTCGTTGACATGACACCGGGGGGAGTGGCCACGGCCGCTCCCCCCGGTGCGTAAAACCGGGCGGTGCCTCGCAGGCGCCGCCGGCAATTCAATAGAGCGCTCACGGTGGCAAGCACTGGGTGCAGGCGTCCGCCGGTCCTCGGTAGTGGCTGCCGGGCAAGTCGTCACGAGAGACGGTCCCGGGAGCTTCGATCGATGGCCGGCCTTGTCGGATCACCGATCCGGATGCTCCTGCCGTGGGCGTTGTGACGATAGGGAGTCACCTTGACTGAAGCGATCGAAGAGGGCGTGTACGAGTCGACCGCCGTGCTGGACAACGGCGCGTTCGGAACCCGTACCGTCCGTTTCGAGACCGGCCGGCTCGCCAAGCAGGCCGCCGGGAGCGTCGTCGCCTACCTCGACGACGAAACCATGCTGCTGTCGGCCACCACGGCGTCCAAGCAGCCGAAGGAGCACTTCGACTTCTTCCCGCTGACCGTCGACGTCGAAGAGCGGATGTACGCCGCGGGTCGCATCCCCGGCTCGTTCTTCCGCCGCGAGGGCCGGCCGTCCACGGACGCGATCCTGACCTGCCGCCTGATCGACCGCCCGCTGCGCCCGTCGTTCGTCGACGGCCTGCGCAACGAGGTCCAGGTCGTGGTCACGGTCATGAGCCTGAAGCCGGGCGACCTCTACGACGTGCTGGCGATCAACGCCGCGTCGGCGTCCACCCAGGGTTCGGGTCTGCCGTTCTCCGGTCCGATCGGTGCCACCCGCATGGCGCTGATCGACGGCCAGTGGGTCGCGTTCCCGACGCACGAGCAGCTCGAGCGCGCCGTGTTCGACATGGTCGTCGCGGGCCGCATCGTCGGTGACGACGTCGCGATCATGATGGTCGAGGCAGAGGCCACCGACAAGACCATCGACCTGGTCGCCGGTGGCGCCCAGGCGCCGACCGAAGAGGTCGTGGCCGCGGGTCTGGAGGCGGCCAAGCCGTTCATCCGCACCCTGTGCGTGGCCCAGCAGCAGCTGGCCCAGGCGGTCGGCAAGGACACCCAGGACTACCCGGTGTTCCCGGCCTACCAGGACGACGCGTTCACCGCCGTCGAGCAGGCCGTGTCCTCCGAGCTGGCCGAGGCGCTGAAGATCGCCGGCAAGCAGGAGCGGGAGAACCGCCTCGACGAGATCAAGGCGTCGGTCCTGGAGAAGGTCGGCACCGGCGAGGGCGAGGCGTTCGAGGGCCGCGAGAAGGAGATCGGCGCGGCGTTCCGCTCGTTGACCAAGAAGCTGGTCCGCCAGCGCATCATCCGCGACCAGGTCCGCATCGACGGCCGCAGCCTGACCGACATCCGCAGCCTGTCCGCCGAGGTCGGCGTGATCCCGCGGACACACGGTTCGGCGCTGTTCGAGCGCGGCGAGACCCAGATCCTGGGTGTCTCCACGCTGAACATGCTGCGGCTGGAGCAGACCATCGACTCGCTCTCCCCGGAGACGACGAAGCGGTACATGCACCACTACAACTTCCCGCCGTACTCGACCGGTGAGACCGGTCGGGTGGGCAGCCCGAAGCGTCGCGAGATCGGCCACGGTGCGCTGGCCGAGCGCGCGCTGATGCCGGTGCTGCCGTCGCGCGAGGAGTTCCCGTACGCCCTGCGCCAGGTCTCCGAGGCGCTGGGCTCCAATGGTTCGACCTCGATGGGCTCGGTCTGCGCCTCGACGCTGTCCCTGCTCAACGCGGGCGTGCCGCTGAAGGCGCCGGTCGCCGGCATCGCGATGGGCCTGGTCTCCGACGAGGTCGACGGCAAGACCCACTACGTGGCGCTGACCGACATCCTCGGTGCCGAGGACGCCTTCGGCGACATGGACTTCAAGGTCGCGGGCACGAAGGAGTTCGTGACCGCGCTGCAGCTGGACACCAAGCTGGACGGCATCCCGTCCGAGGTGCTGGCGCAGGCGCTGGGCCAGGCGCGTGACGCCCGGTTCACCATCCTGGAGGTCATGGCCGAGGCGATCGGCAAGCCCGACGAGATGAGCCCGCACGCCCCGCGCGTGACCTCGGTGACCGTCCCGGTGGACAAGATCGGTGAGGTCATCGGGCCGAAGGGCAAGATGATCAACTCGATCACCGAGGAGACCGGCGCCGAGATCAGCATCGAGGACGACGGCACCATCTACGTGGGTGCGGCCGACGGCCCGTCCGCGGAGGCGGCGATCGACAAGATCAACGCCATCGCCAACCCGCAGCTGCCGAAGGTCGGCGAGCGCTTCCTGGGCACCGTGGTCAAGACCGCGGCCTTCGGCGCGTTCGTCTCGCTGCTGCCGGGCAAGGACGGCCTGGTGCACATCTCCAAGCTGGGCAACGGCAAGCGCATCGGCAAGGTCGAGGACGTCGTGAACGTCGGCGACAAGCTGCGCGTGGAGATCGCTGACATCGACAACCGCGGCAAGATCAGCCTCGTGCTGGTCAACGACGACGAGGAGAAGTCCGGCGAGGGCGAGGCCGCTCCGGCCGAAGCCTCCGCCGAATGATCCTCTGATCTGAATCGCGATGCGGCCCGTCCCGGTCACCCGGGGCGGGCCGTATTGTCGTGAGTGCGCGGGGGATCGCGCGGAGGCGACGAGAACAGGGTTATGAAGCAGCAGAAGCAGACAGCCGGGCACCTGCAACGCCCCGGGACCACCCGGGTTCTCGGCCACAACGGTTCCGCGGAAGTGCGGCGGACGGTGTTGCCGGGCGGCTTGCGCGTGGTCACCGAACCGGTTCCCGGCGTCCGTTCCGCGTCGGTGGGCATCTGGGTCGGCGTGGGTTCGCGCGACGAGACCAGGGCGCAGGCCGGCGCCGCGCACTACCTGGAGCACCTGCTGTTCAAGGGGACCGCGAAGCGGACCGCCGTGGGCATCGCGCAGGAGATCGACGCCGTCGGCGGTGAGCTCAACGCGTTCACCTCCAAGGAGCACACCTGCTACTACGCGCACGTGCTCGACGAGGACCTCCCGCTGGCCATCGACATGCTCTGCGACGTGGTCTTCGACGCGGTCAACGACGCCTCCGACGTGGACGTGGAGCGCAGCGTGGTCCTGGAGGAGATCGCGATGCGCGACGACGATCCCGAGGACCTGCTGCACGAGCTGTTCTCCACGGCCGTGCTCGGCGACAGCCCGCTGGGGCGCTCGGTGCTGGGCACCGAGGAGTCGATCGGCGCGATGACCCGCAACCGGGTGCACGGCTTCTACCGGCGCAGCTACCAGATGCCGAAGATGGTCGTGGCGGTCGCGGGAAACGTCGAGCACGCGAAGGTGGTGCGGCTGCTGCGCAAGGCGCTGGGTGATCGGCTGGCCGGTGACGAGCGCCCGGAGGCGCCCCGCGGCGGCAAGATCCGGCTGCCCAAGCAGGAGCGGTTGGTGCTCCAGCCCGACGACACCGAGCAGACCCACCTGCTGATGGGGTGCCGGGGCCTCGACCGCTACGACGAGCGGCGCTTCGCGCTGGGCGTGCTCAACGCGGCCCTCGGCGGCGGGATGAGCTCGCGGCTGTTCCAGGAGATCCGCGAGAGCCGGGGCCTGGCGTACTCGGTGTACTCGTCGAGCACGGCCTACTCCGACGCGGGCACGTTCTCGGTCTACGCGGGCTGCACGCCGGAGCGCCTGGGCGAGGTCGCCTCGGTCATCCGCTCGGTGCTGGCCGACGTCGCGGCCGAGGGGCTGTCGGCGGAGGAGGTCGACCGGGGTCGCGGTCAGCTGCGGGGCGGTCTGGTCCTGGGGTTGGAGGACAGCGCGGCCCGGATGAGCCGCATCGGCAAGACCGAGCTCAACTACGGCCGCCACTACACGGTGGAGGAGACCCTCGCCAAGATCGAGGCGGTCACGCCCGACGACGTCGCGACCCTCGCCCGGGAACTCCTCAACCGGCCCTTCACCACCGCCGTCGTGGGTCCGTACAAGACGCCGGAGGACCTCCCGGAGGGCGTGTAGCACCGATCCCGGGGGTTCTGGTCCGAACCGTCCACGATCGATGTCCTCTTCGTCCGGTCGGTTCGGACCACAACCGCCCGGGCCCTGGACGTGCGGGCCCGGGCTCGTGCTGATCGCCGGGATGGTGTCCGTCACCACGTGGGGTGGGTCGTCGGGTGGCCGCGCGCACGGTGCCTAGACTTCGGGTGAGCAGCGTCGGTGCGGAGAGGTGTTTCCACGGTGATCAAGGTTGGTGTGCTGGGCGCCCGCGGGCGGATGGGTTCCGAAGCGGCGCGAGCCGTCGGCGAGGCCGCCGACACCGAGCTGGTCGCCGAGGTCGACCAGGGCGACCCCATCGAGCGGTTGGTCGAGTCCGGCGCGCAGGTCGCCGTCGACCTGACCCACCCCGACTCGGTGCTCGACAACATCAAGTTCTGCGTCGAGAACGGCATCAACGTCGTGGTCGGCACCAGCGGTCTCGGACCGGCCGAGCTGGACTCCATCCGCACCTGGCTGGCCGCCAAGCCGGAGGTCGGCGTGATCGTGGCGCCGAACTTCGCGATCGGCGCGGTGCTGTCGATGCGGTTCGCCGAGCTGGCCGCCAAGTACTTCGAGTCCGCCGAGATCGTCGAGCTGCACCACCCGAAGAAGGCCGACGCGCCCTCGGGCACCGCGGCGCGCACCGCGCAGGTGATCGCGAAGGCGCGCGAGGAAGCCGAGCTCGGCGAGATGCCCGACGCCACCACCAAGGACCCCGACGGAGCCCGGGGCGCCGAGGTCGACGGTGTGCGCGTGCACGCGGTGCGGATGACCGGCCTGGTCGCGCACCAGGAGGTGCTCTTCGGCACCGAGGGCGAGACCCTCACCATCCGCCACGACTCCTACGACCGGCGTTCGTTCATGCCCGGCGTGCTGCTGGGCGTCCGCGAGGTTCCCAGCCGTCCGGGACTGACCGTGGGGCTCGACGCGCTGATGGGGATCTGAGGTGGCCAAGCAGCTGATGACCGCGCGCACCGCCGCGTTCGTCATCGCTCTCGTGCTGCTGGCCTACCTGGTGCTGATGGGCGGCCGCGCGATCACGATGATCTCCAGCGGTGAGCCGGTCTTCATCGCGCTCGGCCTGGCGATCCTGGTCTTCCCCGTGCTGGGCGCGGTGCTCGTCGCCGACCAGCTGCGCTTCGGCGCCGCCACCGAGCGCCTGGCCCGCAGGCTCGACGACGAGGGCGCGCTGCCCGACGTCTCGCACCTCCCGCGCCGCCCCTCGGGCCGGGTCGAGCGGGAGGCCGCCGACGCGTGGTTCGACGCCAAGCAGTCCGAACTCGAAGCGGCGCCGCAGGACTGGCGCCGCTGGTTCGCGCTCGCGCAGGCCTACGACCTCGCCGGCGACCGCAACCGGGGCCGCAAGGCCATGCGCAAGGCGATCGACCTGGAGCAGGACGACAAGGCCTGAGCCTCAGCAGCACTCAGGCCGATGCGGCGGCCTCGGCGTCGTGCTCGTGGATCCACTGCAGGGTCCGGTGGACGTCGGCGAGTCGCCTGTTGCGGTCCTCAGCGCTGGGACCGTCGGGCAGGTGCAACAGCTCCGAAGCCACCCACGAGCTGCGCTGGATCGCACGAGTGCGCGCGCGGCGCAGGTGCTCGTAGCGCGGGAGCGCCTGGTGCGGCTCGTAGCGGTGCAGCAACGACGCGAGGGTGGCGGCGTCCTCGATGGTCTGGTTCGCGCCTTGGCCGTGGTGGGGCAGCATCGCGTGCACGGCGTCGCCGAGCAGCACGATCCCGTTGCGGTGCCAGCGGTTGAGCGGTGCCTGCCCGAACAGGGCCCATCGCTTGTGCAGACCGGTGGCCGCCACCATCTCCCCCACGCCGGGGTGCCACTCGGCGAAGGGCGCGCAGAGCCGTTCGGCGGAGATCTCCTCGACCCAGCTCGGACTCGACCACTCCGACGGCTCGTCGACCACCGCCAGGAAGTTGACGAAGGACCCGTCGCCGATCGGGTAGTGCAGCACGTGGGCACCTGGGCCCATCCAGAACTGGAGGGCGCCGGGGTCGGGCAACGACGGCATCGAGCCGACCGGGATCAGGCCGCGAAAACCGCTGGTGCCGGAGTACAACGCCGGTTCGGCATCGGCGACCCACCGGCGCACCGCGGAGTGCACTCCGTCCGCGCCGACGACGAGATCCGCGCGGGCAGTGGTTCCGTTGGCGAACTCCAGCTCGTAGCCCTCGCCCTTCGCGACCAGGTCGATCAGCCGGTGGTCGAGGCGGAGGGCGTCCTGCCCGCATGCCTCGGCCAGGGCGGTCTGGAGATCCGCGCGGTGCACGCCGTAGTAGGGCGCGCCGAAACGCGCGGTGTAGTCATCGCCGACCGGGTAGGAGACGACGCGCTCGCCGCCACGCCAGCCCCGGTAGACCAACTCGGTCGGCACGGCGCTGGCGGCCGCCAGCCGGTCCCGCAGGCCGAGGCGGTGCAGCACGTGCGTCCCGTTGGCCGAAAGCGCCACCGCCGCACCGACTTCGCGCAACTCCGCGACCTGCTCGTAGACCGCCGCTTCGATGCCTCGGCGCCGCAGCGCCACGGCGAGCGTGAGGCCACCGATGCCGGCGCCGATGATCGCTACCGATGTTGACCTGGTTGGCATGGTCACCCCTGGCAGTTGTGCCCGACAGCTGTGTACCGATCGGTACGTCGTTTGCACCGTAGTTGTACCGATCGGTACGGTCAATGGGTGAGTTCACGAGGCGACAAGCGGGCCGAGCTGCTGCGCAAAGCGGTCGACCACCTGGCCGCGCACGGCATCGCCGACCTGTCCCTGGCGCCCATGGCCGAGAGGCTGGGCACCAGCAAGCGCATGCTGCTGTACTACTTCGGCAGTCGGGACATGCTCATCGCCGAGGCGATCGCCGCCAGTCGCCCCGACATCTCGGACCTGTTCCGCGACGTGCGCGATCTCGATGGGCTGGAGCGGGCGGCGTGGGCGTTGTGGGACGCCATCACCCGCGGGCGGCAGCGGCGTCCGATCCGGATCCTGTTCCAGGTGCTGAGCCTGGCGCCGACTCAACCGGAGCGCTACGCCGAGCTCGCCGCCGACACCGTCACCGCGATGGTCGAACCGCTGGTGCCCGTCTACCGCCGCCTCGGGTTCGACGAGCACGACGCGCGCGCCCGCGCGAGCCTGCTCATCTCCGGCCTGCGCGGCTTGTGCCTGGACCAGATCGTCACCGGCGACGCCGCACGGATCGAGACCGCGGCCCGCGTGCTCATCCAGGCCGCCACCGCTGGCGATGGCGAGTTGAGAGGTTCTCGTGCGTTGGGGTGCGACCAAAAGCGGCCACTCTAGTTCCGGTTCACCGAAGGGGTGTACCGCCGTTCAGGCTATCGATTCGATTTACCAGGCGATTCTCAGGAACTGATTCGTCAAGATCCCACGACGTGGTTGAACGTTGACACTTCGTGGGCGTTTCTCGATCATTGCTGGCATGTCCAGGTTCGCCTGTCTGGTGGCTCGCCTGCATGTCGATCTCCGACAGCAGGCCAGCGCGCTCTGTCACGCCTGAGGGGCCTCTTTCCCTCGCCGCTGCAAGGCGCTTTCTCTCTCTCCGAGTAGTTCACGACGGCGCGCGTTCGGAAAACCGCGCATTCCGAACGCGCGGATTCGTCGTGCCCGATTTCGGAATTCTCCACGAAAATCCGGAGCACACATGAAGAAGAGTCTTCGAAGACTGCCCATCGGGCTGGCCGCCGTAGCCCTGGCGGTCGGTTCGGTCACGTTGCCGGTGCAGGACGCCTACGCCGATGTCGACGTGTCCTCGCAGTCCGTGAAGGGTGCGGACGGCAAGGACTACACCGTCACCAACCACGTCGTGAAGAGCGCGCTGGAGAAGTCCACATCGGACGGCAAGCCCAAGGAGTGGCTGGTCGTCTGGGCGGGCGACGAGAACATCGCCGACACCGCGGTGGCCGACGTCCGCAACCTGCCGGGCTCGCTGGCCGGCGGAACCGGCAAGGTCGCCAACGCCCTGCCGGGGCCGGATTTCCTGGCGATCATCGACGCGACCAAGGGGTCACCCGGCTACGGCCAGGTGGTCAACACGGTCACCGTCGGCCCGCTGGTCGAGAACGAGCCGCACCACATGCAGTACGTGTGGCACAAGGGCGACACCATCTTCGCCGGTGCCCTCTTCGGCGCTGCGACCTACGCGTTCGACGTGACCTCGCTGCCCAACGTCAAGCTCAAGGGCATCAGCCTGCCCACGCAGACGCCCGGCGGCTCCGTCCCCGACGCGTACTGGACGCTCAAGGACGGCACCGCCTACGGCACCTACATGGGTGGCCCGGTGGCTCCGGGGCCGTACCGCTACTCGGACGGTTCGGTGCACCTGGGCAACGGCTTCGCCGGCAGCCCCGGCGAGGTCGTCCGGTTCGACGAGAACGCCAAGGTGCTCTCGGAATCCCCGGCCGCCACACCGGGCGGGGACAACGAGAAGCTGTGCGACAACCTGCCGCGGATCGGCACGCCGACCTGCGCCAACCCGCACGGCATCCAGGCCCGCGAGGACCTGAACACCCTGGTCACGGCGGACTACACCGAGCCGCGCAACATCATCCTCGACCCGGTGAAGGCCCCGTCGCCGTACCTGCGGCGGCCGACCGTGCGGACCTGGGACATCTCCGATCGCAACCACCCGAAGCTCAAGGCGGTCTCGTACCTGCCCAACGGTCCGCGCTCGGACCCGAAGGACCCGCTGCACCAGGAAAGCCGTGCCGTCATGGAGACCACGGTGACGAACCTGCCCGGTCACAAGGGCGCGTTCGCCCAGACCATGCAGGGCGGTGCGGTGTTCTACACGCCCGACATCACCGCACCGGAACCGCACTGGCGCCAGGTCTTCGACGACGGCGCCGCCGTCGTGAACTTCGACGAGGCCAACGACCGCAACGGCGGCAGCTCCAACGGCGGCTGGATCCAGACCAGCCCGGACGACCGGTTCCTGTACCGGGCGATCCAGGGGCGCGCTGCGGGCACCTTCGGCGAGGACGACCCGGGCACCACGGGTGGTGTGTACACATTGGACATCCAGAAGCTGGTCAACGCCGGTGACGATTTCCAGTGCAACATCGATACCATCGCCGAGTCCGAGCACGGCGGCGCCGAGGCCGACTGCCCGACGGTGGCCGGTACGACGCCGATCAACCCGGGCAAGGCCGCGGGCGGTCCGCACTGGGGCGGGTACGACAACTTCGTGCTCGGCCCGGACGGCAAGTACACCGAGACCCAGACGCCCGGGCGTCTCGCGGTGTCGAACTACTTCGTCGCCCGCTCCGGCAACGACGGTGACCACAAGGTCAACATGATCGACCTCGGCCCGGACGGGAAGGTCTCGCTCGACGACACCTTCCGCGACGAGGTGACCGGTGAGCCCGGAGTCAACTTCAACCGGCGGTCCTGGCCGCACGGCGAGTTCGGCAACGCCAAGCCTCACTCCGAGCTGTTCGTGGTCTCCGACAGCGACCTGAAGTAGGTCGCAGGAGTCGTCACCGGACACCTGGGCTCAGCGGCGAGGAGGGTGGTCGCCGCCCCACGGCGGCCACCCACCTCCCTTGGGCCGTGACCGCGTCGTTCCGCGCAGCGGTGCGGGGCCCACACCTCGACCTGCGGCGGCCCGCCGCGCACCTCACCAAGTCTTCCCTTCCGACGAGAGCGGGCGTAACACATGCACACCCACACCGGAGTGTCCAGTGTGGACTCCCTCGCGCTGGTGCTGCGCGTGCTGCTGCTGACCGGCACCGCGGTGGTCGCCGGCATCGGTCTGCTGCGCGCCGGAGCGGTGATGCGCCCGTGGTCCGCCTGGATCGCAGGCGTCGGCACCGCCGCGCTGGCCGGGGTGTCCGCCGTGGTCCTGCACATCAACACCGGTTTCGCCGTCGCGCACGTGGTGCTCGTCCTGGCGGTGCCCCTCGCGCTGCGCTGGCGCGGCCCCTCGACCTTCCTCGGCTTCGGCCTGGCTCTGCTGCTCATCGCCGAAGCCGCGCTCGGCCACACCTCGCTGGCCTTCTTCCTCGACACGATCTTCGTCGCGGTCGCTGTGGTCTGGTTCGGCCTGGCGCTGGCCAAGACCTGGCGCCCCGACAGCGGACTGCGCCCACGGCCCATCGCGCTGACCGGCGCCGTCGCGCTGGTCGGCGCGGGCATCGGGCAGCTGGTGCTGGCCGGCGTCTTCGACCGCAGGCTGTGGAGCACCGGCTACGGGATCACCGTGCTGGTGCTGGTCATCGGCGCCGTCTCCGTGCTGGCGGTCACCCTCGCGCTGCGCGAGGAACGGCGCGTCTACCGCGTCGGAGCGATCGGCGTGCTCGCCGCCGTCCTGGCCTGGGCCGCGCTGCCCGGCATCCCCCTCCCGCACGACCTGCCCGTCCCCGGCATCGCCCGGCTCGCCCAAGCCGCCGGGACGCCGGTGCTGGTCAGCCCGCACCGCACGGGCCGAAACCTGGTGCACTTCCCGGAGAGCGCCGGAGGAGGCATCACCGTCGAGCAGGGCGACCGGATCGCCCGAGCGGTCCCGATCCCCGGTGCCTCCGGCACGTGGGCCGAGGTCGACCTGCCGCCCGGAAGCAGCGATCTGGTCATCTCCCGGGCAGGCGAAACCGGGACGGTCGAGGTCGACGCGGGGGACCTGCCCGAGGTGCCGGGCGCGGCCGACCCGGAGTGCGCCAGCGCCGCCCTGGGCGGCATCGCCGCCGGTGCTCCCGCCCCGGTGACCTGCCCGGACACCGAACTGCTCGCCGAGGACGCCGACGCGCTGCGCAAGCAGGTCGCCTACCTGGCCGAGCTGGAGGTGCCCTCGCTGTCCGTCGTGGGCGACGACACACCGCGCGGCAAGGCGGCCACCGGCGTCGTCCTCGCCGAAGCCGCCCATCGCGGCGTTCCCATCAGCGACAACCCCGACGGGGCGCTGCTGCAGGTGTCGGGCTGGCAGCAGGCGTCCCACACTCTGGGACGTGTGAACTTCCTCTACGGAATGCACCTCGCACCTTGGCTGTTGCACGCTCCGGTGGTGAACTCGACCGCGGGTGCGGCGTTGCCGCTGCGCTTCGACCCGCGCGACCGCAACGCCCTCACCTACGGCATGACCCAGGCGAGTGCCTTCGGCGACCCGCCGTCGCTGTCCGGATACCGGGAGTGGGCGCGCGCCCGCGGCGAGAACATCGCCGGCGACGTCACCGTCTACGCACCCGCCCAGGTCGACGTCATGCAAATGGGCGGTCACGAGCATGGCGGAAACCTCGGCCAGTGGATCCCGCAGGGGACCATCGTGGCCATCTCAGGTCCGCTCACGGAGAAGTAGGAGTGCAGATGTCTGTTGTGGACGTTGAAAGACCGGCCCCGCCACCGGTGCGCACGGCACCGCCCGCGCAACGAGGAGTCGTGGCGATCGGCATCGCGATCGCCGTCGTGCTCGGGCTCGCCGTGGCCAACGCCGCCGGGTGGAAGATGACCGTGCTCTACGGCGTCGGCCTCGCCCTGGGACTGGTGCTGTTCCACTCCCGGTTCGGGTTCACCTCGGCGTGGCGCCAGCTGATCACCGTCGGGCAGGGCCGCGCCATCCGCGCCCACATGCTCATGCTGGGCGTGGCCGCCGTGCTGTTCGCGGGGATCCTCGGCAGCGGTTTCTCGCTGTCCGGCACCCCCGAACCGCAGCTCCAGACCGCCGGTCTCGGCGTCGTGTTCGGCGCGTTCCTGTTCGGCGTCGGCATGCAGGTCGGCGGCTCCTGCGCCTCCGGCACGCTCTTCGCGGTCGGCAGCGGCCAGACCGCGATCATCTTCACCCTCGGCGGGTTCATCGTCGGCTCGGTGTTCACCGCGTTCATCTCGCCGTTCATCCAGAGCGTCCAGAGCGTCGGCCCGAAGGTCTCGCTTGCCGAAACCCCGCTGGGCTACGCCGGTGGAGTGCTGATCACGCTGGTCATCATCGGTGTCGTCGTGGGGGTGTCGCTGCTGGTCGAGCGACGTCGCACGCCTCCGCCGATCGACCAGCCACCGGTCGCCAAGGGCGTGCTGCGCGCCCTGCGCGGCTCCTGGCCGCTGTGGGTCGGCGCGGTGCTGCTGGCCGTGCTCAACGCGGCGACGCTGTTCGTCTCCGGCAGCTCGTGGGGCATCACCTCCGCGTTCGGCCTGTGGGGCGCGAAGCTCCTCGGCTGGGTCGGCGTCGACGTCTTCGGAGCCCCGTTCTGGCAGGACCCGGAGAACGCCGCGAAGCTCACCGCATCGGTGCTCACCGACCGGATCTCGGTGATGGACTTCGGGATCATGGCCGGCGCGCTGATCGCCGCCGCCCTCGCCGGCTCCTTCACCCTGCACCGCAAGATCCCGTGGCGCATGGCCGTCGGCGCCGTGCTCGGCGGAATCCTGATGGGCATCGGCGCGCGCTTCGCGGGCGGCTGCAACATCGGCGCCTACTTCTCCGGCGTCGCCTCGTTCAGCCTGCACGGCTGGCTGTGGGGCGTGATGGCCATCGTCGGCACCTACGCCGGTGTCGCGCTGCGTCCGCTGTTCGGACTGGGCAACCCCAAGCCCTCGGACGCCGTCTGCTGATCTCCCACCGGCTGCGGCCGGTGGTGGGGAAAAGGAGGAACACCATGTCCAAGTCCGTCCGCCGTGCCGCCGCTTCGGTGGCCATCGCCGTGAGCGCTGTGCTGCTCACCGGCGGCGTCGCCGACGCCGAGTCGGTGTGGGTCCTTCCGGGTGTCGACCTCGGAGCCGTGCTGACCCCGACCGCGCAGCTGCCCACCCAGCTGCTGGCCCCTGTCGTCGCGCTCCTGGCCGGCTAGTTCGGACCCGCCGCGCGGCCCGCGCACCGCGCGGCAGGTCGACCGAGAGAAGGGAACCCGCATGAAGCACACCGCATCCCGCGCCATCACCGCCTCGCTCCTGGTCGGAGCGGCCCTGTGCACCGCAGCACCGGCGGCTCTGGCGGCACCGGAGGCCCCGGCTGCCGTCACGGCCCAGGACGGCCCGGCCGTCGTCGACGAACCCGACACCGGCGACCTCAACGACAAGTGGACGTTCGCCCCGGTCGGAGTCCCGGTCTTCGGCCTGATCGACTCGGTCCTGGTCGTCCCGGCACGCCTCGGCCTCCCGGCCCTACCGACCCTGCCGAGCTTCTGATGAGGCTTTCTCCTGGAAGACGACGCCCCCTCGCACCCCACTGCGAGGGGGCGTCTCCACGTTTCGACAGCCGGCGCAGCCCAAAAACCCCACCCGACCGCAGCCCGCAATCCAAACCCGATTCCAGTGGAAGTCAGGCCCCGGTTTTTCCACTGAAGTGGGCCCAGATTTCAGTGGAGATCGGGAGCCCCCGCCGGGGGCCGGGGTCGGTGGGAGGTGGGTCCCTGGTTTCAGTGGAAATCGGTGGGCGGATCTCCACTGAGATCGGGGGATGTTGGGTCAGAGCCAGGCGGCCATCGCTGATGGGGCCGCGGCCAGGGCGCCGAAGCGGGCGAACCGGCCGATGAAGCCGGTGATCAGGAACGTCGACACCGGGACCTTGGCCCAACCGGCGATGATGGCCACCGCCGCGAACGGGGGAAGGCTGGCGGCCGCGCTGATCAGCAGGACGGTGCCCGCCCAGACCGGGCGGGTCCGGCAGTTCTCGCGGAACTGCTCCAGCCACGTCTTCCAGCGGCCCTTGGTCTCCGCCTTCTCCTTCTTCTCCCTGCGCATGAACGCGGGGAGGCGGATGTTGCCCCTGGCCGCGTAGTAGTGCAGGAGCTTGCCGCCGATCTGGCCCGTGGCGATGACCAGCGCGAGAACCCACCAGGGGATGTCGGGTTCCTTGAGCACCAGGCCCACCGCGAACAGCTCGACGCTGATCAGCGGGAGGAGCGCGGAGGCCACCGACACACCGAACGTGGTGGACAGCAACCCGATGATGGTCAGCACTTTCGGCTCCCGAGGGGGCAGGCGTCAGTGGTGCTCGAACTCGAAATCCAGCGGACCGGTCAGGCGCATCTCGCGAAGCGGGCGCCCACCCGCGTCCAACGTGCGCACAGTACCGTCCGGCGACCACCCCGCAGCGCGGTAGAACGACAGCGACGCCGAGTCCGACTCCGCAACCCATGCGATGCCACGCGTCGCACCGTGCGCGGCGAACCGGCGACCCATCGTGCCGAGCAACCGTCCGGCGTGACCCCGGCGACCCCACCGCGGCTCCACCAGCAGCGAGCTGACCAGCACCGTTGTCGACGCATCATCGGGCAGGGAACCGTCGGCGGCGGCGACTTCGGACTCCGGGGCAGGGCCTGCGACGCAGAAACCCACCGTCCAGTGACCCTCGATCGCGAGCAGCACGGTGGCCGCGCCGGAGGTGACGGCTTCACGCCACTCCTGCTCGACCTCGCCGCTGTCCAGGCCGGCCAGCACGGCGGGGGAGAGGATCTCGGCGTAGGCGGTCTGCCACGTCTCGACCTGAATGCGTGCGATCTCCGCGGCGTCGGACGCCACTGCTTCGCGCACATCGGCTTCAGCCATGCGCGACAACCTAACGTGTCGGTTCCGAGCACCGGGCAGCAGTCCGCGTTGTCGGGGAGTGCTGGCACGATCGCCCGGGTGCAGACCATCAGCAACGACACGGCACGGCGAACGGCTTTGGCGGCGCAAGGCTTCGCCGACCCGCGACCGCGCGGCGCGGTGACCAGGCGGCACCTCCAGCGGGCCCTGTCTCGCACCAAGCTGCTGCAGCTGGACTCGGTCAACGTCGCGGTGCGCGCTCACTACATGCCGCTGTTCAGCAGGCTCGGCGCCTACCCGGCGGAGCTGGTCGACACCGCTGCGTGGTCGCGCACCGCCCGGCAGCCCCGGATGCTCGTCGAGTACTGGGCGCACGAAGCGTCGCTGATCCCGGTCGAGGACTGGCCGCTGCTGCGCTGGCGGATGCGCGAGTACGGCGGTGCGTGGCGCAAGCGCTCCCGCGAGCTGCTGGAGCAGAACCCCGAGCTGGTCAACGACGTGCTCAACGCCGTCAAGGAACTCGGCCCGATCGGTGCGGGCCGGCTGGAACGCGAGCTCGGCGGCGGTGAGCGGCAAGGGCGCGGCCCGTGGTGGAACCGCACCGACACCAAGCGGGTCTGCGAGCTGCTGTTCGCGATGGGGGAGCTGACCACCGGCACCCGCCGAGGTTTCGAGCGGCTCTACGACCTGCCGGAACGCGTGCTGCCCGCCGACGTCCTCGCGCACGAGCCCGAGGACTCCGAAGCCGTTCGCGCACTGGTGGAGCGCTCCGCCGAGGCCTTGGGCATCGGCACCGAGACCGATCTGCGCGACTACTACCGGCTGGCCCCCGACCAGTCGAAGCAAGCGGTCGCCGAGCTCGTCGAAGACGGCGTGCTCGAACCGGTGGTGGTGCACGGATGGCGTCAGCCCGCCTACCGCCACGCCGAGGCCCGCGCTCCCCGCAAGGTCGCCGGCCGGGCGCTGCTGTGCCCGTTCGACCCGCTGATCTGGGAACGCTCGCGCGCCGAGCGGATCTTCGGCTTCCGCTACCGGATCGAGATCTACGTTCCGGAGCCCAAGCGGCAGTACGGCTACTACGTCTTCCCCTTCCTCCTCGACGGTGAGCTCGTCGCCCGCGTGGACCTCAAGGCCGACCGGGCTGCGGGCGTGCTCCGGGTGCCCGGAGCGTTCCTGGAACCCGGCCGCGACGCCGCGCCCGTCGCGCCCGAGCTGGCCGCCACCCTGCGCGAGATGGCGACCTGGCTCGGACTCGACGACGTCGTCGTCGGCGAGCGAGGCGACCTGATCGCCCCCCTCAACGCGGAACTGGCAATCCTCTGAGGTACCGCTTTGCATGGCGGTGCGGGTAGCGGAACCTGCGCGGTTCCGCGGACTCCGCGTGCCACTCCTGAGGAATGCCAATGCACGGCGTCTCGGCGTGCTCGCCACGAAGCCGCTGGAGAGCCCGCGGCGTTGCCGGCTGAGTCCCACACCTGAGACGGCGGCATCGCCGCTCTCCTGAGCGGCTGTCCGCAGCCGCGCAGCGGTTTCAGCTCGCCGTGGTGAGCACTGCGTCTCCGCTGCCGGTTCGGCCGAAGATGCGCAGGGTTGGTTCGGTTTCCGGTCGTTGGTCGGCAACGTCCAGATCGCTGCGGGCGGCACCGGTGGACGAGGTCAGGTCGACCTCGGCGCTCGCTCCCCGGTGGATCGACACCTGCAGCTCGCCGGACCCGGTGATCAGCTCGATCTGCCCGTCGACCGCGTCGGCCAGGGTGATGTCGCCGCTGCCGGTGCGCACCAGGACGTCGTCGGAGACCTCGCCGAGCCAGATGGCACCGGACCCGTTGGCCACCGAGGACGGCGCCCCGATGACGCCGACCTCGACGTCACCGCGCCCGGAGCGCGCGTGCACGCCGCCGCGCATGGCGCCCAGCCGGAGGTGCCCGGATCCGCTGCGCACGGTGGCCCGGTCGGTCGCCTCCTCGATCGAGACGGTGCCCGTCCCGGCCTGCACGTTGACCTTCCCGGCCGCACCGGACACGGCGACCTCGGCGGACCCGCTCTGCACGCCGACCTCGGAGCCCAGCGGCGCGGTGACCCGCACCGCGAGCGGAACTCCGCGCAGCGGTGCGTTCGACGGGGCCCGCACGACCAGCCGGCCGCTGGACATGTCGATGCGCGTGCGGCGAACGGCCTCGATGATCGGCTCGCGCGGCAGGTTGCCCAGGTCGAGGCCTCCGCGGCCGCCGGGCGTGCCGAACTGCTCGGTGACCCAGCTCAGCAGCCCGGACAGCCCGTTCTGCCAGTCCTGCCCGCCCGCGCTCGGGTCGTGCCGGACCTCGACGTGGGTCATCGCCGTCTCGGTCAGCTCGACCACGACCGAGCCGCGGTTGTTGCCGATGTCGATGCGGATCGGAGCGGCGGAGTCGAAGTCCTGGCTGCGCAGCAGATCCGTCAGTTCTTCCTCGGCCTCGGACCACTCCTGGTCGAGGTCGGGTTCGTCGTTGTTGTCGGTCATCTCAACTCGCCCTTCCACCGTGTGACCGGATCAGCCCTGGACCCAGCCGCGAACGCGGGAGCCGCCACCTTCGCCACCGGGCCAGCCGCCGAAGCCCGGCCCGTCCCACGGTCCGCCGCGACCACGCCCGTGGCCGTGCCCGCCGTGCCCTTGTCCGCCGCGTCCACGACGCGGCCTGTCCCACGGCCCGCCGCGTCCGCCGCCGCGCAGCGCGCCCTGCACGGCCTGCGCGACGAAGGTGTTCAGCGACACGCCCTGGGCGGACGCGGCCTGCTCGGCCTGGGACTTGATCTCCTCCACCAGCCGCAGGGTGATGCGGCTGATGTCGCCGTTGTCGCCGCTGGGCGGCGGAGGCGGCGGTGGTTCGGCCTCGTCCTCGGTGTGCGACGGGCTGCCGCCGCCGCTGACCACGACGCGTACGTCGCGGCCGTCCAGTCGGAGGTCCACGACCTGACCGTCGAGGTTCGTCGTGACCTCGGCTGCCAGGTCGGACAGTGCGTTCATGATCGCCAGCCGTGCGGCCGGCTCGATCGCGCCGGACAGCACCGCCGCCGTCTGCCGCGTCTGGTCGTCGCCGGCGGCAGCGGCGGAGGTGAGGTCTTCGCGAAGCTGGTCGATGTACGGGTTCAAGTCCATGACACCACTATGGCGGCATCCGTGGCGTCATGCAAACACACGATGGTGTCAACTGGCGTCAGGCGATCTTGTCGGGCCAGCCGGTTAGGCTTTCGGGCAACACATGGGGAGTCGTGAGAAGCAGGAAAGGGGCACGCCCGTCGTGACCGAGATCGTGCGGCCGAAAGTGCAGCTGATCGGCAAGACCGAGTTCTTCCCGCCGGAAGACGTGGACTGGTCGACCGACGCCGACGGTGGGCAGGCGCTGGCCGAGTTCGCCGGTCGTGCGTGCTACCAGTCGTGGCGCAAGCCGAACCCGGCGACCGCCACCAACGCCGGGTACCTCAAGCACATCCTGGAGGTGGGGCACCTGTCCGTGCTGGAGCACGGAACGGTGTCGTTCTACCTGACCGGGATGTCCCGCTCGTTGACCCACGAGCTGATCCGCCACCGGCACTTCTCCTACTCGCAGCTCTCGCAGCGCTACGTCCCGGAGCGGGACGCGGCGATGGTCGAGCCCGACGTCATCGCCGAGGACCCGGAGCTGCACGAGAAGTTCGTGCAGGCCGCCGAGGCGAGCGTGCAGGCCTACAGCGACCTGCTGGCGGCGCTGGAGGAGAAGTTCGCCGACGAGCCGAAGATGACGCTGCGCCGCAAGCAGGCCCGGCAGGCGGCCCGCTCGGTGCTGCCCAACGCCACCGAGACCCGCATCGTGGTCAGCGGCAACTACCGCGCCTGGCGGCACTTCATCGCGATGCGCGCCTCCGAGCACGCCGACGTGGAGATCCGCGGCCTGGCCGTGGAGTGCCTGAAGCAGCTGCAGAAGGCGGTGCCGAACGTCTTCAGCGACTTCGAGATCACCACCCTCAAGGACGGCACGGAGGTGGCCTCCAGCCCCTTCGTGACCGAAGGCTGACGAACACCTGATCTGTGGTCGTTGTGCTTGGCGGTGCGGGTAGCGGAACCTGATACGCCTCCCGGACTCCGTGCGCCACTCCTGATGCACGTCCGATGCACGGCGTCGCGGCGTACTCGCCAGAAGACGTGTCAGAGCCCGCGGCGGTGCAGGTTGCGAGGGTGGTTTTCATACCTCGCGGCTGCGCCGCTCGCGCCCGTCGAAGTTTGAGGGACGGCACCCGCGTGACACCGCGGGTGCCGTTTTCGTCTCGATCGCGGACACGTCCGACGTTCGGGAAGATCGGCGTTTAGAGTGGGCGCCATGGGTGTCGCCAGCGAAGAACGCCAGCTGTTGTGCGAGCTGTTCGAGCAAGTCGGCCCGGACGCGCCGACGCTGTGCGAGGGGTGGACGACCAGGGACCTCGCGGTGCACCTGGTCGTGCGCGAACGCCGTCCGGACGCGCTGGCGGGCCGGCTGATCAAGGCGCTGGCCGAGCGCGGTGAGCGCGCCGAGCAGGAGCTGCGCGAGCTGGCCTGGCCGGAGCTGGTCGACCAGGTGCGGCAGGGGCCGCCCAAGTGGAACCCGATGAGCATCGGTGGGGTCGACGAGACGGTCAACGCCGCCGAGTTCTTCGTGCACCACGAGGACGTGCGCCGCGCACAGCCCGGCTGGCAGCCGCGCCCGTCCGACGAGGCCCGCGACGAGGCCCTGTGGAAGTCGCTGGGCAGGGTCGCGCGGATGTTCTACGGCCGCAGCCCGGTGGGCGTGGTGCTGCGCCGCACCGACGGCACCGAGATCCCGGCCAAGCGCGGCCCGCGCACGGTGCGCATCGTCGGCGAGCCCAGCGAACTGCTCCTGCAGGCGTTCGGCCGGCGTGAAACCAAGGTCACCTACGAGGGCAACGAGGCCGACATCATGGCCATGCAGGACCTGCGCCGCTCGTTCTGAAGAACTGCTCGTCAGAGCACCGCTGGGCCGAAAGAAACACGGCCTTTCGGGCCCGTCGGAAACGCCCTTCCGGCGGGCTCGGTTCAGCTCGGTCCGGCTGTCTTCAGCAGGTCCCTGACCAGGTAGCGTCAGGACCATGACCGACTGCCCCACCGCCATTCCGGGCCGCCCGTTCGGCCGCGTCCTGACCGCCATGGTCACGCCGTTCGACGAAGACGGAAAGGTCGACCTCAAAGTGGCGCAGGAGCTCGCCGCTTACCTGGTCGACAACGTCGGCAACGACGGGTTGGTCGTCAACGGCACCACCGGTGAGAGCCCCACCACCACCGACCAGGAGAAGGAACAGCTCCTGCGCGCGGTGGTCGAGGCCGTGGGCGACCGGGCGACCGTCGTCGCCGGTGCCGGCACGAACAACACCGAGCACTCCGTGGAGCTGGCGCGCTCCGCCGAGAAGGCCGGTGCGCACGGCCTGCTGGTCGTGACCCCCTACTACTCCCGGCCGCCGCAGGAAGGCCTCTACCAGCACTTCTGGACCGTCGCCGACGCCACCGACCTGCCGGTGATGCTCTACGACATCCCGCCGCGCAGCGTGGTGCCGATCCAGGTCGACACCCTCAAGCGGCTGGCCGAGCACCCGCAGATCGTCGCGGTCAAGGACTCCAAGCACGACCTGTGGGCGGGCAGCGAGGCGATGAACGACGCGGGTCTGGCGTACTACTCCGGCGAGGACCCGCTGAACCTGCCGTGGCTGTCGGTGGGTGCGGTCGGCTTCGTGAGCGTGATCGGCCACGTGGTCGGCGACCGGCTTCGCAAGATGCTCGACGCCTACGAATCCGGTGATGTCGCAAGCGCTCTGGAAGTCCACAAGGGACTCCTCCCGGTCTACCGGTCGATGAACTTCGTCGGTGGCGTCATCTTCGCCAAGACGGCTCTGCGGCTGTGCGGCTACGAGACGGGGCAGCCGAGGCTGCCGCTCCCGGCCGCCACCGAGGAGCAGGTGCGGTTGATCACCAGTGACCTGTGGGATGCTGGTTTGGTATTGGTCAACCCGGACGCAGCACAGAGGTGACACAGCGTTGAGCGCACAGGCGACAGCCACCGAGTACCACCCGGTGACGCCGACTTCGTCGGCACCACCACGCCCGCTGGCCGAAGGTGGTCTCAGGGTCGTCGCGCTCGGTGGCATCGGCGAGGTCGGCCGGAACATGACGGTCTTCGAGTACGAGGGCCGACTGCTGATCGTCGACTGCGGCGTGCTGTTCCCGGAGGACGACCAGCCCGGCGTGGACCTGATCCTGCCGGACTTCGGCGCGATCGAGGACCGGCTGGACGACATCGACGCCCTGGTGCTCACGCATGGCCACGAGGACCACATCGGCGCGGTGCCGTTCCTGCTGCGGCTGCGGCCGGACCTGCCCGTGGTCGGCTCGAAGTTCACGCTGGCGCTGCTGGCGGCCAAGTGCCGCGAGCACCGGCTGAGCCCGCAGCTGATCGAGGTCGCCGAGGGTCAGCGCAGCGCGCACGGCTCCTTCGACCTGGAGTTCTTCGCGGTCAACCACTCGATCCCGGACGCGCTGGCGGTGGCCATCCGCACGCCCGCCGGGGTCGTGCTGCACACCGGTGACATCAAGCTGGACCAGCTGCCGCTGGACAACCGGCTGACCGACCTGGCGGGGTTCTCCCGGCTGGGCGACGAGGGCGTCGACCTGTTCCTGGTCGACTCCACCAACGCGGAGGTGCCGGGCTTCGTCACGCCGGAGCGCGAGATCGGCCCGGTCCTGGACCGGGTGATCGGCAAGGCGACGCAGCGGGTCATCGTGGCCTGCTTCGCCAGCCACGTGCACCGCGTGCAGCAGGTGCTGGAGGTCGCCCAGTCGCACGGCCGCAAGGTCTGCTTCGTGGGCCGGTCGATGGTGCGCAACATGGGCATCGCCGCTGATCTGGGCATGCTGGACGTGCCGGAGGGCCTGCTCGTCGACCTGGACCGGGCGCTGGAGATGCCGGAGTCCGAGGTCGCGTTCGTCTCGACGGGGTCGCAGGGCGAGCCGCTGTCGGCGCTGTCGCGGATGGCGCGCGGCGAGCACCGGCAGATCAGCATCCGCGCCGGTGACACGGTGGTGCTGGCGAGCTCGCTGATCCCGGGCAACGAGACGGCCGTGTTCGGCGTGGTCAACGGACTGGTCCGGCTGGGCGCCCAGGTGGTGCACCAGGGCCACGCGAAGGTCCACGTCTCCGGTCACGCTTCCGCCGGCGAGCTGCTGTACCTGTACAACGCGGTGCGCCCGAGCAACGTGATGCCGGTGCACGGCGAGTGGCGCCACCTGCGCGCGAACGCCGAGCTGGCCCGGTTGACGGGTGTTCCCGCTGATCGCGTGGTCATCGCCGAGGACGGCGTGGTGGTCGACATGGTGGACGGCATCGCGAGCATCGCGGGCCGCGTCGAGGTCGGTCACGTCTACGTCGACGGCCTGTCGGTGGGCGACGTCGGCGAGTCGACGCTGTCGGACCGGTTGGTGCTGGGCGAGGGCGGTTTCATCGCGATCACCGTCGCGGTGGACGCGACGAACGGGCGCGCGGTCTCGTCGCCGACGATCTCCGGCCGCGGTTTCTCGGACGACCCGAAGGCGCTGGACGAAGTGGTGCCGCTGGTGGAGATGGAGCTGGCGCGCACCGAGGCCGAGGGCATCACCGACACGCACCGCATCGCGCAGTCGGTGCGGCGGGTCGTGGGCCGCTGGGTGGCCGAGAAGTACCGCCGCCGCCCGATGATCGTGCCGAACGTGCTTCCCCTCAGTTCCTGATCTCGTAGCTGGAACGGGGTGGCTCGGAAATCCTTCCGGGCCACCCCGTTCGCACATCCGCATCACCCCGGGTAACCGGCTCGGCTGGGTGGACATCATGATCGGTGCTCGTTTCCGATAGCCCGTTACCCGGTCGTGCGGGAGTCCTCTGAGGAATGCCCGATATCGCCGTGCACCCTGGGTGTTTTTGAAAACCTCACGAGTGGAGTCCGTGGCACGTTGGCGTGACCCACCGAGCTGGGTGGCAAGTCCGCTGCCAGGGTGAATCCCGCCGGTTCGAGCTCGCTTCGTTCCGCTGGAAAACCACTCGCCAAGATTGGGGTCTGAAGGTGCGTACTTCCGCTCGACTTTTCGGCGCTGCCGCCGCTGCAACTGCACTCATGGCCATCGGGGGCCCGGCATTCGCTGACAGCTCGGACAACGACGGGGTCAACCTGCTCAACGACAACAACGTGAGCGCCGTGCCAATTCAGCTGTGCGGCAACAACGCCGCGGTCCTCGGGGTGACGGCTCCGATCGCGTCTCCGCAGGACAGCGCCTGCGTCAACGCGCCGATCACCGAAGGCTGAGCCGACTCGGCACCGCCAAGAGGGGCTGATCTCCTGGGAGAGGTCAGCCCCTCTTCACGTCTCAGTGCCTGTTTCTGGACTCGTTGTGCGTGGCGGTGCGGGTAGCGGAACCTGACACGCCTTCTGGACTCCGTGCGCCACTCCTGATGTAGGCCACTACACGGCGTCGCGGCGTACTCGCCAGATGACGTGTCAGAACCCGCGGCGGTGCGAGCTGCTCATGTGGTCTTCACCCCTCGCGGCTGCGCCGCTCGCAAGCGATTCTGCAACGTTGTTCACACGCGAGCGGTGGGGCGGGTGAGGAGCCGGATCATCTCGTTAATCGTGCCGACGAGCTTCCGCGAGTCGGCCGGTGCCAGCGTGTACCACTCGCGGCCGTCGCGACCCGGCTTGCGCTGGGCCAGGTAGCAGCCGGCTTCGGTGGCGAAGAACTGCAGGTTGAACGGCAGCGAACGGGTCCGCCGGACCTTCTGGTCGTAGGCGCGCACCGTGATGAGCCCTTCCAGGCTGCGCTTCGCGGTGAAGGCGTTCGTCAGCGCTTTCGCTTGCGCACCACGCACTCCGGCGTAGCCCAGCGCCGAGGACAGGGTCCGCGCGGAGCCGCCCATCCGCGTGGTCACCTGCTCCAGGTGCGCGTAGGGGATCGACACCGACGCGTCCTCGGCGGCGGTGACCTTGCGGAGCAGGTTGATGGCGTTGCCCGCCGGACCACCGTGCTCGTGCCGCTTGATGCGGATGTCCCGCAGGTCGTCGGGGGTTTCGCCGTCGGCCTGGTACGCCTGGACAGTGCTGCGGCCGTACTCGACGAGCACGGCGTTGAAGTCCTCGCCCTCGCGCGCGTGGACCGCGACCCCGATCGCCAGCGGCGGCCGGGCCAGCAGGTGGACGGCCTCCTCGACGAACGGGTGCAGCTCGTCCCCGTCGAACAGGCTCTGCTGGATGAGCTGGCGCCGACCGAGTTCGGCCGCCTCGCGGCGGTCGTTCTCGGTGGCGTCCAGCGGCAGCCAGCCGACCCGCAGCAGGGGGTGCAGCTGCAGGTCGAACCGGGTGCAGAGGTAGTTCGCTGCGGCGGGAGGCAGGCTCAGTTCACGCCTGGCCACGAATCACCGGCCTTGGTGGGCGTCACCGAAGACGGGTGGTGCGGTGCGCTGCATGTCGTTGGTGAACACGTCGTCCTGCTCGACGAGCCAGCCGGGACGCTGGTGCTCCTGCTCCTCGGACTCGCCCTGCTTGCCGCGCCCGGCACCGGCACCCGCCCCGGGTGCACCGGCCTGGCCACCACGACCAGCGGCACCACCGGAGGCGTTCGCACCACCGGCGCCACCGAGACCGCCCATTCCGGCCCGTCCACCGGCACCGCGACCCGCGGGCGCGCCTGCGCCTTCGGCGCCGCGACGACCACCGGGGCCGCCGTTGGGGGAGGGGGCCCAGCGACCGTTGTAGGGGTTCTGCCGCTCCCACGCGCCGGTCTGCGGGTTCTGCCGGAACAGCGTCCCGTCGGGACCGCGCACGACACCCGGCGGAAGTCCGGGAGCCGTCGGGGTCGGCGTCGCCCAGGACGGGTTCGACGCGGCCGGCGCGGACGGGGCGTGCACCGCGGGCGCGGCGCTCGGAGCCGATGCCCAAGCCGACGACGTGCTGGACGGTGCGGAGTGGGTGCCACCCGAGTACGAGGAACCGCTGTCACCAGCGGAATACGTGCTCGAAGTCGGGTAGGACGACACCGGCGGAGCCGCGGGCGGCGGCTGGTCGGCGGGCTGGAACTCCGGCAGCCGCGCGATCACGCCCTCGGTCTGCTGGCTGTAGCGCTCCATGACCTGGTTGGCCTGCTGGTTGGTGTCCACGTAGGCCTGCTGCCGGTCCTCGTAGTCCGACATCCACCCGGTCACCGGGTTCGAGTCGAGACCCCAGTCCTCGACCCACCCCTTCTGCGGCGGGTCGAGAATGGCGCCCTGCCCGCTCGGCAACGGGTCATCCTTGACCGGCAGAGCCTGAAAAGCCTCACGCTGGTAGGTGTTCTGCTCCTCCAGGGCGGCTTTGACCCCGCGCGAGGTGGTCGCGGCGTTCTCAGCCAGCGGCTTGATCTCAGAGATCGAAGCATTCGCGGCGTCGGCGGCCGCACCTGTGTGAGCGGCTTCAGCAGAGCGCAGAGCTGCCTCGACGTCCAGAGCCATCTGATCGAAGGCCTTCGCGACGTCCTCCCACGCCTTCACACCCTTGTCCGAGGGTGCGGGGAGGCTGACCGCCTCAGGAGAACCGCCCATCTGCTTGCGGTACTCCTTGGCGCTACTCGCGTAGCACATGTCCAGCATTGTTGTTGTCCCCAGTACTCGTTACTTGGCTGCGGGCCAGGTCGGAACGGAGCTCTCCAGTGCCTTCTGAGTGAGGGCGCACGGATCGGTGATGTTGGTTTGGGTGGCGAACGAATGGACCACCTGACCATCCGCTGCGCCTAGGAAGATCGAGCACGCGCCGTCCTTCGCCGGGTCGCCCTCGTTAGCGCGAACTGCCGGGTGATCGGCGATCGTCAATTCCTGGAAGTCCGGGTACTGCGACTTGCTGTCGTAGTAGGTCTTGATCGACCGATCAGTGAGGACGCTCAGCCTTACCGAGTCTTTGCCATCCGGCGAACGCCACACGCATGCCTCAGCGGAGTCACCGATTTTCGGGCCGTCGTCCATCTGCCCCGCCGGGGCGACACCAAGCGACGTCGCGGCTTCAGGGGGGAGCAAGCTGCACAGATCAGCTGAGGAAAGGTCCTTCGGATTGCTGATCGGGGGCCCTGCGGGCTGGGTTTGCTGAGGTGCGGGGGTCTCAGTCCCGGTGCCGGAGCACGCTGCCAAAAGAGCGGTCAGCACGGTACCGGCAGCTACGGCGCCGCCACGCTTGAGCAAGCTCATCTTCGCTTTCACGTCCCGATCATGCCTCTTGGTGGAGCCGGTTCACATTGGCCGCAGCGGCATCGTCATTGCGCTGATATTCGTCGAGAACCGCCTGGTAGGCGCTGATCTTCTCATCCAGCTTCGTGCGGAGTTGCTGCGCGATCATCGACAGGGAACCGCTCTCGGCGGTCGCGCGATCCTGAATGGCCTTGCGCGCCTGGCCGGTGTAGGTGTCGTCTGCGGTCAGCTCGCCGGGCTTAACTTCTCGCGCCTGGGCGAGCAAGCTGTCCACATCGTTCTTGATCCTCGTGAGCTGCGAGATCGCACTCTGCAGACCCTCTGGATCGACTACGAACCCGGCCACGGCGGTGTTCCCCCTACTTCGAATGACACGTCCGGCTTGGGTCCATCTTCGGCGATCACCTGTGGTGATCACAGCGTTTTGGACCGGCGCACATTATGAACGCGATCACCCTACTGAGTGAGCCGATTCGGGGACCGCATCACCTGGATGTCGCAATCCGCAGCCGGGGTCTGGCGCTGAACTGGGCATTCGCACCGGTCACTTCGGCGATGGGAGTTGCCCGCAGGTGAGGACGTGCGAAGGGGCGCCTCGGTCGTCGAGGCGCCCCTTCGCAGTGGTGGTCTTCAGCTCTTGGGGGTCCTGAGGCGGGTTAAGAAGGTGGACCAGGTGGCGTTGTCGAAGACCAGGGTTCCGCCGTTCCGGTCCTTGGTGTCCCGGACGCCGATGGCGGTGCTGGTGATCGCGACTTCGACGCACTCGTCCTGCGTCGCGCTGTAGCTGCTCTTGAACCACGTCGCGTCCGAGAGGACACGTCCTTCGATCATGGTGCGACCTCGCGTCTACTCCGAGTACTGGTTGCGCACCGATCGTAGGACTTTCAGAGAGTCTTTCGGAGAGAGTGAAGCCGCCTGCAACTGATCCCACAGTCTGGCGTAGGCCATGACCGCGTCCTTGGCGTCCAAGTAGCGCGCGTCGTCCAGGCATTCGACGTAGACGAATTCCAGCGGAGCAGCGATCCCGTTCGACGGGATGCGAAGCATGGTGAAGCCGTACGAGGTCCCGCCTGGAGGCGCTTCCACGTCGAAGGGCAGCACCTGGACGTTGATGTTGTGCTGCAGGGCCATCTCGGCGAGGTGGTCGAGCTGGTCGCGCATGACCTCGGGGGTTCCGACCCTGCGGCGCAGGCACGATTCCGACAGCACGAACGAGGCGGTCGGCGGCTCGTCCCGCGTCAGGATCGCCTGCCGTTCCTGCCGCGCGGCCACGTTGGCGTCGATGTCCTCGCTCTCGCGCCTGGCCGAGGAGGTGTCCATCGCCCTGATGTACCCCTCGGTCTGCAGGATTCCCGGCACGATCTCGCCTTTGACCTGGCGGATCTCCTCGGCGTCGGTTTCCAGGTCGACGTACATGCGGAACCACTCGGGGAAGACCGCGCGGTAGTCGCCCCAGCGGCCTCGGCTGCTGCGGGTCTTGGCGAGCTCGAACATCCACTGCATCTCGTCGGGATCGACCTCGTAGAACTCCAGGAGGAGTTTGAGGTCTCCCTTGGAGATGCCGCCCTGGCCCAGTTCCAACCGGCTGATCTTGCCGATTCCGGCGTCCAGGGCCTCGGCGGCTTCGGCCTGCTCCCGGCCGGCTTTGATGCGCACGTGGCGCATTTCGTTGCCGAGCTGAAGTCGCCGCACGGTGGGTGTCGCCATCGATCGCCTCCGAATCCGATCTTGTTCACTCGCCAGTGTTCCGGATTCCGGTTCGCGGGAACATCACTCGATTCGGCAATTCCGTAATCCGCGATCGCAGATTTAAGTTGATCAGCACAGTCGATCTGACAGAGCGGAGTGCGCCGATGAACTTCGAGCCAGCGCGGCATTACTGGCTGCCGACCCCGAGTCCGGATTCCGGCGTCTTCGCGCGCCACGCGTTCCGGGGGCGTCGTTGGGAACGCCAGTCGGCCGACACGACCGTCTGCGGTGTCGAAGTCGCGATGGCCACTCCCACCGACCTCGACTGGGTCACGGCCCCCACCTGCGCGGACTGCAACCGGACTCTCCGAGAGCTTTCCTGAACTCGTTGTGCGTGGCGGTGCGGGTGGCGGAACCTGACACGCCGCCTGGACTCCGGGCGCCACTCCTGATGTATGTCCAGTGCACGGCGTCGCGGCGTCCTCGCCAGATGACGTGTCAGAACCCGCGGCGGTGCCGGTTGCGCAGGTGGCTCTCACGTCTCGCGGCTGCGCCGCTTGCACGCGGCGCAGAGGCACTTCTTCTGCCGGATTTCCACGCCCGCACCTGAAGCCCGTTTCGACGCCCACTTCCCCCCGACAGGCGTCGAAACCGCGAAGGTCGGCCGACACGCCCTCTCCCCACGTGTCGGCCGACCACCCCGATGGTGATTCGGTCAGGTCGCCAGGATCTGCTTCCGGATCTCGGGTTTGAGGACCTTGCCGATCTTCGACCGAGGGAGATCGGGCCAGATCTCCAGCTGCTTGGGCGCTTTCACGCTGCCCAAACGCTCCTTGACGAACGCCGCGAGCTCGTCGGGCTCGGCCCGCCCACCGGCGCGCAGCTGCACCACCGCCGTGACCCGCTCGCCCCACTTCTCGTCCGGCAGACCGAGCACGGCGCAGTCCTGCACGGCGCCGTGCTCGCGCAGGGCCTGCTCCACCTCGGCGGAGTAGACGTTGAACCCGCCGGTGATGATCATGTCCTTGGCGCGGTCGACGATGAACAGGAAGTTCTCGGCGTCGAGGTAGCCGATGTCGCCGGTGTGGTGCCAGCCGTGCGCGCTGACTTCCTCGGTGGCGGACGGGTTCTCGTGGTAACCGGCCATGACCAGCGGGCCGCGCACCACGATCTCGCCGCGCTCGCCCCTGGGCAGCAGCGCACCGGACTCGTCCATGACCGCCACCTGCGTCAGCGGACTCGGCCTTCCCGCGGACGAAAGCCGTTCCACCGCCACCGAACCGTCCTCGCGGAAGTGATCCGCCGGGGCCATCGTGGCGATCATGTTCGGCGCCTCGGTCTGCCCGAAGAGCTGGCCCAGCACCGGGCCGATCCGCTCCAGGGCCTCCCGCAACCGGGTCGGTGACATCGGTGCGGCGCCGTACCAGAGGCAGCGCAGCGAACTCAGGTCCGTCGTATCGAGGTCGGGGTGGTCGAGCAGCCCGTAGATCACCGTCGGAGGCAGGAACGCGTGCGTGATGCGGTGCCGTTCGATCAGCCGCAGGAACTCGCCCAGATCCGGCTCCGGCATGATGACGATCTCGCCGCCCAGCGACAGGATCGGCCAGGTCAGCACGCCTGCCGAGTGGGTGAGCGGAGCCAGCGCCAGGTACCTCGGGCGGTCGCCGAACGGGTAGCTCATCAGCGTCAGCGCGGTCGCCGTGGCCATGTTGGTCCCGGTCAGCCGCACGCCCTTCGGCTCGCCCGTCGTGCCACCGGTTCCGGCGAGCATGCACAGCTCGTCACCTGCGACGGCCGGGCCCTGGCGGACGGGATCGCCGAGCTCGATCCAGTCGGAGAAGGTCAGCGCGCCGTCGACCTCCCCGTCCAGGCAGACCAGGGTGAGCAGTTCCGGCAGCTCGTGGCGGATGCGCTGCACCAGCGGAGCGAACCGCTCCTGGAACAGCAGGCAGCGGCAGCCGAACATCGACAGCAGCTGCCGGTTCTCCGCCGCCTCGTTGCGCGGGTTCACCGGGCACCACACCGCGCCCGCGCGGGAGATCCCGAAAACGCTGGTCAGGGCGAGCGGATCGTTGCCCGACAACACCGCGACGCGGTCTCCGGGCCGGATTCCCGAGGCCATCAGAGCCCTGGCCATCCGCCAGGACGCGTCCTGCACCTCGGCGTAGGTCAGCGATTCCCCGTTCGTGGTCAGGCAGGGCCGGTCGTCTCCGAGCGAAGCCCCTTTGTCCAGGTATTCGGCCAGCTGCACGGCTACCTCGCTGGGTCGGGCGTGCCGGTCGCCGACGTTCGGCGACCGGCACGGCGGGTCACTGGTGGACTTCGACGATCGGGTTGAGCACGAGCCCGAAGGCGCGCAGCGTGCCCAGCAGCTCCCGGTGCCCGAAGGCCTGGCAGCCGGAGGCGAAACCCGCTCGCCGGGGGCGGTCCTGCAGCAGGTGAGCGGCCGCGTGCGCGTTGAGCAGCGCGGTCTGCTTGTAGTTGCAGTTGCCGTGGATGACGCAGTGCGAGCGCCCCAGCGGGCCCGAAGCGTGCACCGAATCGAGCGAGGTGTTGATCCGCGGGTTCTCCCTCGGCGGCATCTCGCTTCGCACCTGCGCCGACGTGGCGTCGATGATCTCGTACTTCTCCTGCTCGGACTTGCCCTCCATCTGCTGCAGGGCGGCCGTGACGATCTGCGGGACCGCCTGCATCAGCTCGCGGTTGAACACCCCGCCCGAGGCGCGGGCGTTGGCGACCCGGGGATCGTTCTTGAACCACACCGGGTGCGAGGTACCGCCCCACGGCAGCGCGAGCCCGAGCTCGTGCTGGCCCGGAACGACGACCTCGGCCAGGCCACCGTCGGCGGGCCACGCCAGGTACTGGTTCTGCTCCAGGTAGAAGGCTTCGGCGAACGCCGCGTTGGTCAGGATCGTGTTGGTCGAGGCGACGGTCGGGTAGCCCTTCCAGAACACCTGGATGTCGAGGGTGTCGAGGCCGGGCGTCTCCAGGCAGATGTTGGCCGCGATCTCGCCGATGGTGTACATCTGCGCCAGACCGGGGGACAGCAGCAGGTCCTGGGCCGCGAAATCGGCGCCGTAGCGCTGTTCCACGTCGATCATCCAGTTCTGCTCGCCGTTGGTGTCGGTGTAGTGCGCGCCGATGTCCAGGCACGCCTGCGCGACCTCGTGGCCGTAGCGGGCGAAGGGGCCGACGGTGTTGAGCACGACCTTCGCGCCGCGGAACTGCTCGGCCAGCGCCGACGCGTCGTGCTCCACCTCGACGATCTCGTGCGGGACGGTCTCCACGCCGGGAACCGCGTCGACGGCTTCCTTGACGCGCTGGTGATCGCGGCCGGCGGCCAGGAACGGGATGTTGTACTCGCGCAGGTATTCGCAGATGAGGCGTCCCGTGTAACCGGAGGCCCCGTAGACGACAACAGGCTTGTCAGTGCTCACGAATTCGTCCTTTCGCAGTGCAGAAGTGGGTCACATCCCCATGCCGCCGTCGACCGGGAGTCCTGCGCCGGTGATGTACTTGGCGGCGCCCGATGCCAGGAACACGACCGCGTCCGCCATGTCGTCGACCTGCCCGAGCCGTCCCTGCGGCGTGAGGTCCACGACCGCCTTGGCGGCTTCCTCGGGGGTGGGGAACAGGCCGATCTCCGCGCAGTCGACGGCGAGCTGGTTGCCCATCGCCGTCGGGGTCAGGCCGGGGTAGATGCAGTTGACGCGAACCCCGTAGCCGAGCTTCCCGGACTCCGCTGCCGCGACCCTGGTCAGCCGGTCGATCGCGGACTTCGTCGCGGAGTAGATCGAGATCCCGGGGAAGGCGATGGTGGCCGCGACGGACGCGACGTTGACCACGGCGCCGCCGTTTCCGGCCGGACCGTCCGGGCGCATGGCGCGGAAGGCGTGCTTGAGCCCCAGCGCCGTGCCGAGCACGTTGACGTCGAGCATCCTGCGGACGTCGGCGGGGTCGAGATCGGCGACGAGGCTGGTGATCTCGACACCGGCGTTGTTGACCAGCAGGTCGAACCCGCCGAGCGAGGCGATGACCTCCGGGACCGCCGCGGCCCAGCTGTCCTCGTCGGTGATGTCGAGCTTGACGAATTCCGCCGTCGCGCCCTTCGCGCGCAGCGACTCGGCGGTCTGCTTGCCCTCGTCGTCGAGCACGTCGCCGATGGCCACGGCGGCGCCCGCGGCGGCCAACGCCTCGGCCATGCCGGCTCCGAGGCCGCGCGCACCTCCTGTGACCAGGGCTCTTCTTCCGGACAGGTCGTAACTGGTCATGCGGAATCTCCTCCTTGAGATCACTGCTGCGCGCCGCCCTCGAACCCGGGGTGCGAGTTGGGTCACACCATAGAAGCGTCCTTTGACAGTCGTCAAGGAATTCTTTGACAACTGTCAAAGGCGAGGGTGGGAGATAGACTGGCGGACAGCCACAACGCCGGAACCAGCCAGCCGACAGGGACGAACCCGTGACCGAGGTCGCTGAAACCAAGCAGGAGCGGATCGCTCGCCGTCAGGTCGACAAGTTCGAGACGCGACGCAGGGAGCTCGCCGTCGCGACGCTGCAGACCCTCGCCGACCTGGGATACGCGCGCACGAGCCTGCGGGAGATCGCGCAGAACTCCGAGTTCTCGCACGGCGTCCTGCACTACTACTTCGCCGACAAGCGGGACCTGATCACCCAGGCGGTCCGGCAGTACGAAGAGGTCTGCGTGACCCGCTACGACGACGTCGTGGCGAACGCGGGCACGGCCGAAGAGCTCCGGAACGGCTTCGTCGACATGTTCTTCGGAACCCTCAAGGCCGACGCCCACCTGCACCGGCTCTGGTACGACCTGCGCAACCAGAGCCTGTTCGACGAGTCGTTCCGCAACGACGTGCTCGACATCGACGGTCGCAGGCAGGAGATGATCTGGCGCGTCTTGAGCCGCTACGCCGAGCTCTCCGGCACCGAACCGGCCACCTCCCAGGCGGCCGCCTACGCGACCCTCGACGGCGTCTTCCAGCTCGCCCTGCTCCACCAACTGTCCGAAATGGACGACCAGGTCGCCAGGCTCGCGGACGAGCTGGCCCGGTTGATGGACCTCCTGGTCGCGAAATAAGCCCAGTGCGGAGAAGAACGGGCCGGCCTCCTGGCGGAGGACGGCCCTTTCTCGTGGGGCGGGTCAGCGGTGGTTGGACTGCAGGGCTTCTTGCAGGACCGCCGGTTGGTCGTGGGTGGACTGGGTGCCCGCGGCTTCAGGGGTGGGTTGCGGCAGGGGTTCGCACGTGGTGTCCGGGCCGTCGCCGGGCCGGCGGGCGGGGAGCTCGCCGGTCAGCAGGTAGTCCGCGATCTGGTCGTCCTCGCAGGCGTTCCCGCTCAGCGAGCCCGAGTGGGTGGTGCCGCCGGGGAGGCTGATGAGGCTGGAGTTCGGGAAGCGCTTGCGGGCTTCTAGTGCGCCCGGGAACGGGGTGGCGGCGTCGAGCTCCTCGCTGATGAGCAGCGCGCTCTCGACCTGGCTGCCGTCGACCTCGACCGGCTTGCCCGCCTTGGCGGGCCAGTTCAGGCACGGGGCGTTGTACCAGGCGTTGCCCCAGGTCTCGAAGGGCGCCTTGGCGTGGGTCTCCCAGTTGTCCTTGCGCCACTGCTCCCAGCTGGTCGGCCACTGGACGTCCGTGCACTGCACGCCCGTGTAGATGGCGTAGCCGTTGTCGTCGCCCGGGGCGTTGGTGTCGTCGTAGAGCGCCTTGGCCGGGGCCCAGTCGCCGTTGTTGACCCACGCCGAGAACGCCTGCGCGCGCTCCGGCCAGACCGACGTCGAGTACCCGGCCTGCAGGAACAGGTCCGTCCACTCCGACGAGCCGATCACGTCACCGGCGGGCTGCCGGTCGAGCTCGGCGAGCTGGTCGTAGTACTGCTTCTCGACGTCGGCCGCGGTGGTGCCCAGGTGGTAGGTCGCGTCGTTGCGGGCGACCCAGTCGAAGAAGATCTTGATGTTGCGGTCGAAGGCCACGTCCTGGTTGAGGTTCGCCTGGTACCAGACGTCCTCGACGTCGACCACGCCGTCCATCACCACGCGCCGCATCCGCTCCGGGTGCAGCGTGCCGTAGACCTGGCCGAGGTAGGTGCCGTAGGAGAAGCCGTAGTAGTTGATCTGCTCCTGGCCCAGCGCCTCGCGGATGCTGTCCATGTCCTCGACCGAATCGGTGGTCTTGATGTGGTCGAGGAGCTTGCCCGCGTTGCCGCACGCCTTGGCGTAGCCCTCGGTGCGCTCCAACCAGGTCTTCTCCAGCTCGGGAGTCGGCACGTAGTGCGGGCGGTCGTAGCCGAAGTAGTGCGGGTCGCACGACAGCGCGGGTTCACTGCCGCCCACGCCGCGCGGGTCGAAGCCGATCCAGTCGTAGGCCGCGCCGGCGTTCTTCGGCACGTACGAGCCGAGCACGCTCAGGTTCAGCCCGGAACCGCCCGGACCGCCCGGGTTGACCAGCATGACTCCCTGGTACTGGTCCTCCGGGGCGGTGTGCTTGATGCGTGAGACCGCGAGCTTGATCTGCTCGCCCGCCGGGTCGGCGTAGTCCAGCGGAACCGAGACCTTGCCGCACTCGGCCCCGGCCTTCTGCAGCGACTCGCTCTCGCACGGACCCCACTGGATGGGTGCCGGGGTGAATTCGGGTGCCGGCGCGGCGGATGCCGAGCCGACCGTCGGCGATAAGCCGATCAGCAGCCCGAGCGCCAGCGCGGTGGTGGCGACTTTTTTCACGGATCGTCCTCGTCTGTCCGAGTTCTCGCCGGTGACGGCGATGCAGTGTGGACAGCTAACGAGATCGAATCGGTTCAGAGATCGTGATTGGCGAAAAATGGTCGAACCGCCCGAGCTTCGACTCGGTCACCTGCTCAGCCAGGGGGAGGGCTTGTCGGTGACCGGGCGGGTCGGGTCGTGGTGCAGCGGAGCTTCGGGCTCGTCGACGCGCAGCGGGATCAGGCCCTCGGTGATGGCGCGCATGATGCGGTCGCGGGCGCGCGCGGCGTCACCGACGCGATCAGCGGCCAGGTCGGAGAGGTCCACGGGGGCGCCGAAGTGGACCCGCATGGTCGGTCGCCGCACGACCGCCCGCAGCCACGACGAGAACAGAACCCACAGGTCACGGGCACTTTCCACGCGAACCATGCCGTAGCACATGGCCTCGTGCGCGCCCCACTGGCTGATCGGGATCACCGGAGTCCCGGCGGCGAGCGCCATCCGCGCCACACCGGTCTTGCCCCGCTCGGGCCACATGCTCGGCTCCAGGGTGAGCCGCCCCTCCGGGTAGACCAGAACCGGATTCGCGTCCTCGGTGAGGGCGTTGACGACCTTGCCCAGCGCCTCGCCCGCGCTCGCCTTGCCCCGGTCGGCGCGGACGTGACGTCCGGCGCGCATGATCGAACCGATCACCGGCGCGTCGAACAGGCCTCCCGTGGCCACGAAGCGCGGCGAGATCCTGCGCTCCCGGCAGGCCGCGATCAGCACCAGCGGATCCAGGTTGCCGATGTGGTTGGCCGCCATCAGCAACGGCCTCCCGCGCAGGTCATCCGGCACGTCGCCGGTGATGACCAGCCGCCCGGTCAACGCGATCACCGCGCGGTCCACGCGCATCAGCGCACGCCACAGCCTCGGCGTGGCGCGGAACAGGTTCTCGCGGTCGCTTCGGTGTGTCGGCTCCGGGCCGCTGGGCAGGGCAACCATGATGGGCAAGGATCTCATGGCTCGCGCGCCGGAAGGGCGCGAACCCCTGTGGTTGTTGTGACGGGAGAGGCGGGTGCCGATACCGTGTGGGGCATGGCGAGCCGGACAACTAACGGGGGGCGGGGCTCGTCGCGCGGCAAGGCGGCGACGCAGCGTAGCGGCTCCGCCGCGAAGCGTGGCAGCTCCTCCGCGGGGGCGAAGGGCAAGAGCACCGCCTCCAAGGGGCAGAGCAAGCCGAGCCCCAGGTCGACGCACGCGCCGCGCAAGACGCCCGCGAAGCGCACCCCCGCCAAGAACACCAAGAAGCGAGGTGGCGGACTCGGCGGCGTGGTCCGCGCGGTCGGCAAGACCCGCGAGCTCGACCCCGCCCACCGCCGCGACGGGATCGCGCTGATCTACCTCGCGCTGGCCGTCATCGTGGCCGCGGGCGTGTGGTGGAAGGCCGGCGGGCCGGTCGGTCACTGGTTCGACTGGGCGCTGCGCTCGGTCATCGGCATCGGCGCGCTCGTGCTGCCCATCGTCCTGCTGATCACCGCGGTGATCCTGATGCGCACCGAGACCAGCCCCGAAGCCCGGCCGCGCGTGGTCATCGGGTCGGTGCTGCTGCTGTTCGCGACGCTGGGAACCATCCACGTCCTGTCGGGTTCCCCGTTGGAGGCCGAAGCATGGCCCGTCGCGGGAGGTGCGCTCGGATTCGTCGCCGGTGGCGCGCTGGCCTACGGGCTGACCGGCCACGTCGCCGTTCCCGTGCTCGTCCTCGCCGGGCTGTTCGGGCTGCTCGTGCTCACCGGTTCCTCGGTCCGCGACGTGCTCGCCAAGCTGCGCGGCGAGGGCTACGACGACGAGGACGGCTTCGAACCCGCGCCCAGCAAGGCCGAGCTCGAAGGCGACCCGAAAACGGTCAAGCTGCGCCGGCCGTCCCGGCGCCGCCAGTCGGCGATGTCCGAGCAGGACGAGCAGCTCTCGCTCGACGACGTCCCGGAGGAGCCGGCCAAGCCGGCCAAGCCCAAGGCCGCCGAGGTCCCGGCCGCCAAGCCGGAGAAGCCCGAGAAGCCGAAGAAGAGCGACCAGCCGCTGATCAGCCGCGACGTCGAGGGCGACTACCAGCTGCCGCCACTGGACGTGCTCACCGACGGCGACCCGCCGAAGAGCCGCAGCAAGGCCAACGACTCGATGATCGAGGCCATCACCGCGGTCCTGGAGCAGTTCAACATCGACGCGCAGGTCACCGGCTTCACCCGCGGCCCGACCGTCACCCGCTACGAGGTGGAGCTCGGGCCCGGTGTGAAGGTCGAGAAGATCACCGCGCTGACCAAGAACATCGCCTACGCCGCCGCCACCGACAACGTGCGGCTGCTCGCCCCGATCCCGGGCAAGTCCGCGGTCGGCATCGAGGTGCCCAACAGCGACCGCGAGATGGTGCGGCTCGGCGACGTGCTGCGCTCCACCGAAGCCGCCAAGGACACGCATCCGCTGGTCATGGGCTTGGGCAAGGACATCGAAGGTCACATGGTGACCGCGAACCTGTCCAAGATGCCGCACCTGCTGTGCGCGGGTTCGACGGGTTCCGGTAAGTCGAGCTTCGTCAACTCGATGCTGGTGTCGTTGCTGGCGCGGGCCACCCCGCAGGAGGTCAGGATGATCCTGATCGACCCGAAGATGGTGGAGCTCACGCCCTACGAGGGCATTCCGCACCTGATCACGCCCATCATCACCCAGCCGAAGAAGGCCGCCGCCGCGCTGGCCTGGCTGGTGGAGGAGATGGAGCAGCGGTACCAGGACATGCAGGCCAACCGGGTCCGGCACATCGACGACTTCAACGCCAAGGTGCGCTCCGGCGAGATCACCGCGCCGCTGGGCAGCGAGCGCGAGTACAAGCCGTACCCCTACATCCTGGCGATCGTCGACGAGCTGGCCGATCTGATGATGACCGCGCCGCGCGACGTCGAGGACGCGATCGTGCGGATCACGCAGAAGGCCCGTGCCGCGGGCATCCACCTGGTGCTGGCCACCCAGCGGCCGTCGGTGGACGTGGTCACCGGTCTGATCAAGACCAACGTGCCCTCGCGGCTGGCGTTCGCGACCTCGTCGCTGACCGACTCCCGGGTCATCCTCGACCAGCCCGGCGCGGAGAAGCTGATCGGCATGGGCGACGCGCTCTACCTGCCGATGGGCGCTTCGCGGCCGGTGCGCGTGCAGGGCTCGTTCGTCGCCGACGACGAGATCCACCGCATCGTCGCCTACACCAAGGACCAAGCCGATCCGGACTACACCGACGGGGTCACCGCGGCCAAGGCGGGGGAGAAGAAGGAGGTCGACTCCGACATCGGTGACGACCTCGACGTCCTGCTGCAGGCGACCGAGTTGGTCGTGACCAGCCAGTTCGGGTCCACGTCGATGTTGCAGCGCAAGTTGCGCGTCGGGTTCGCCAAGGCCGGCCGGTTGATGGACCTGCTCGAATCGCGCGGGGTCGTCGGTCCGTCGGAGGGTTCCAAGGCGCGCGACGTGCTGGTCAAACCCGACGAGCTGGAGAACGCCCTCTACTCGATACGCGGCGGGCCACCGCCCGGCGAAGAGGAGTGAGCACGGTCCCGCGGCGAGGTTCAAGCCGCGGGACCGCTTCGTTTTCCGCGCTTTTCACGGTTGTTCATCACCGTTCGTTTCGCATTCTTTCCACTGCTCCGTTTGCGTTCTACCAATTGCTCTGAACGGAATTTCCAGAGGGCTCGATTCAGATCCTTTCTGCGATAGCCTCTCCGCCGCTGACGGTTGAACCGCCCGCGGGTTGAGGGGTATTGCGCATGGTCTTTCGAAAAGTTCGCGCTTTGTTGGTCGTGTTGTTCTCGGCAGCGTTGGTGATCGCCGGATTGCAGCACGCGGCGTTATCCGCACCCGCTCCCGGCGATGTCGGGGCCCAGGACGTGGACAAGGGCGAGCTGCTGCGCGTCGGCGGGTCCAGCTATCCGCGCCTGGTGCGGCTGGAGAACTCCGGCGAGGCCAACGGCCGCGTGCTGTCGAGCATGACGACCTACCGGGACAACGCCGGTTTCGCGGTGATCTTCGAGAGTCGCGACGACGGCAAGACCTTCCAGCCGCTCTCCGAGATCCGCGATCCCGCAGGTGAGGACACCAACGGGATGTGCTGCTCGACGCTGTACGAGCTGCCGCAGCAGGTCGGCGACATGCCTGCCGGGACACTGCTGTGGGCCGGATCGGCCGGCATCGGCTCCGACGAGGACGAGCGGCGGACCAGCATCCGCGTGTGGCGCAGCGGCGACCACGGCAAGACCTGGAGCTACCTCTCCGACGTCGTGCAGGCCCCGGTCGGGCCCGGCGTGTGGGAACCCGAGTTCACCGTTTCCGAGCAGGGCGACCTGGTCGCGTTCTATTCCGATGACAGCGATCCGAAGCACGATCAAAAACTGGTGCAGGTGCGTTCCTCGGACGGTCGCAATTGGACCGATGCCAAGGACATGCTGAAGAACGACGAGTTCACGGTGCGCCCCGGAATGTCGGGAGTTCGCAAACTGCCGGACGGCACCTACCTGATGGTCTACGAGGTCTGCAATTACGACCCGGTGCACACCTGCACGGTGTGGATCCGCACATCCTCCGACGGCTGGGACTGGGGTGACCCCTACGACCTGGGCACCGAGATCGTCTCCGACACCGGCGGACAGCCCCTCGGCACGCCGACCATCGCGCTCGCGCCCGGCCCGAACCCCAACGGACGACTGCTGCTGGGCTACCAGATGCTCGGCGGTGACAACGGCGGCTGGGCGCCCGGCAACGGCAAGACCGTGATGGTCAACGACGACCCGAAGGACCTCGACGGGCCGTGGAAGGAGATCCCCTCCCCGGTGCAGATCAGCTACAACCAGGGCAGCTCCTGCCGGAACTTCAGCCCCAGCCTGCTGGCCACCGAGGACGGCGAGTCCATGATCCACGTGACCACGGACTTCGAGCACTACATCGGCGGACCGTGCGAGGCGTTCTACGGCGTCGGCCCGATCGACGGCGGTAGCGCCGCGGCGAAGTCCGAGCCGCGTCCGATGGACACCCGAATCGGCCGCTGACGGCCTCCGCAGAACGGCCCCCACCCGGAAGAGCTGGTCCTCCCGCCGGGTGGGGGCTTTTCGAATGTCGCGCGACATTCGAGTCGGAACTTCGGGACTCGAATGTCGCGCGAAGTTCGAACAGGGCGGGTCAGCGCTGGGCGGCGCGCTCCGGGAGGTCGGCCATCTCCACGGCTTCGGCGACGGACGAGGCGGAGCCGCCGAACTGGCGAACGGCCTGGTAGTACAGGTCCGCGGTGGACTCGCAGGCGCCGTCGCCGTCGCACGCCGAGTACATGTCGTCGTGGAAGTTGTCGTCGATCTCCAGCCGGTTGTCCTCGGTGAACCGCTCCTGCGACTTGTAGTTGCGGTAACCGAAGTCGTGCCGGTCGCAGCTCTCCAGGAACTCGTAGCCGAACGGCGAATCCGGGGAGTAGGAGCAGCCGTCGGAGGACCAGTCGAGCTGGTCGGCGTGGGGCTGCTCGGAGCGGGTCTGGGAGAACTCGTCGAGCGAGTGCTCGAACAGGTAGCTGTCAGTGGTCTTCTGCAGCTCTTCCGGCGTGAGGTCGGCGGCGAGCGCCGTTCCGCCGGTCAGCAGCAGGGCACCGGTGGCGGCCACGGTGGCGATCAGGCCACGGCGACGGTTGCGTTCCAAGGCAGTCTCCTCTGGGTGGAACGAATGACCACAGGTGTTTATAACCGGTGCCAGAGGGGCTTGTGAGAAAGTTGCGAACTTACGAACGCGAACGGTTGATGAACGACGGCGGACGGAGTTCGGGGCTCACCTCGCGTGGTGGTGCGAGCCGAGTTCCTCACCTGATGCGTGGAAGAACTGCTCACCCGGGCAGTTCGAGGAGCATCCGGGTGTTGCCCAGGGTGTTGGGCTTGATGTTGGCCAGGTCCAGGAATTCGGCGACGCCGGCGTCGACCGACCGCCGCATCTCCTCGTAGACCTCGGGACTGACCGGAGCGCCGTCGATGGTGCGGAAACCGTGCCGCCCGAAGAACTCCGTCTCGAAGGTCAGCACGAACACGCGCGTCAGGCCCAGCTCGGTGGCCAGCGCGACGAGCCGCCGGACGAGGCGGTGCCCGATGCCGCGCCCCTTGACGACCGGATCGATCGCCACCGTGCGGATCTCGGCGAGGTCTTCCCACAGCACGTGCAGCGCGCCGCAACCGACCACGCGGCCGTCGTCCTCGGCCACCCAGAACTCCTGGATGTCCTCGTAGAGCGTGACGAGTTCCTTCTCCAGGAGCACTTCTCCCGCGTAGGTGTCCACCAGCGCCTTGATCGTCGGGACGTCGGCGATCCGAGCCCGTCGAATCACTATCTCCGACGGCGCATAACCATTCATGCATCCATCGTAACGCCGCGTCCTCGGCGGAGCGCGCGAATATCAGGCCAGCTGCAACAGCATCCGCGTGTTGCCCAAGGTGTTCGGCTTGACGTGCGCCAGGTCCAGGAACTGGGCGACGCCTTCGTCCGGCGAGCGGCGGATCTCCTCGTAGACCTCCGGCGGAACCGGCGTGTCGGCGATCGGCCGGAAACCGTGCCTGCCGAAGAACTCCGTCTCGAAGGTCAGCACGAAGATCCTGGACAGCCCCAGCTCCGCGGCGCGCTCGATCAGCCGGTCGACGATGAGGTGGCCGACCCCGCGCCCCTTCTCCATCGGGTCGACGGCCACGGTGCGGATCTCGGCGAGGTCTTCCCACAGCACGTGCAGCGCGCCGCAGCCGACGATGTGCCCCTCGTCCTCGGCGACCCGGAACTCCTGGATGTCCTCGTAGAGGGTGACCAGTTCTTTGCCGAGGACCACCTTTCCCGCGTAGTGGTCGATCAACGACTTGATCGCTCGCGCGTCGCGGACTCGGGCCGGTCGCACCTCGATGGCATTCACGTTAGGTAAGCCTAACCATGGCAGCGGGAGGATGGTCGTCCGGACAGTCGTAATCTTGGCCACCACTCGGAGGCGTTCTGCGGTGGCAGGCTCGTTGCCGAGGGTCGACAGCACGGACGTTAGGCTCGACCTATGTCAACCGAGCAGCAACACCACCGAGTCGCCATGGTCACGCTCGGTTGCGCCCGCAATGAGGTCGATTCCGAGGAGCTCGCCGGCAACCTGCACGGCCGGGGCTGGGACCTCGTCGAACCCGACGACGCCGAAGTCGTCGTGGTCAACACCTGCGGCTTCGTCGAGTCCGCCAAGAAGGACTCCGTGGACACGCTGCTGGCCGCCTCCGACACCGGGGCGAAGGTCGTCGCCGTCGGCTGCATGGCCGAGCGCTACGGAGCCGAGCTCGCCGAGCAGATGCCCGAAGCCGACGCGGTCCTGGGCTTCGACCACTACGACAACCTCGCCGACCGGCTCGACGACGTCCTCGCCGGTCGCGCCGTGCAGTCCCACCAGCCGCAGGACCGGCGCACGATGCTGCCGATCAGCCCGGTCTCGCGCCCGGCCGCCGCGGCCGAGGTCGCCGTCCCCGGACACGGCTGGGTCCCCGCCGCGCGCGAGGTCTCCCGCCGCAGGCTCGACGACTCGCCGGTCGCCGCGCTCAAGCTCGCCTCCGGCTGCGACCGCCGCTGCTCGTTCTGCGCCATCCCGTCGTTCCGGGGCTCCTTCCTGTCCCGCCCGCCGGAGGAGATCCTCGGCGAAGCCGCCTGGCTGGCCCGCAACGGCGCCAGGGAGCTGTTCCTGGTCAGCGAGAACTCCACCTCCTACGGCAAGGACCTCTCCGACCAGCGCGCGCTGGAGACGCTGCTGCCGCGGCTGGCCGAGCTCGACGGCGTCGAGCGGGTGCGGGTGTCCTACCTGCAGCCCGCCGAGACCCGTCCGGGCCTGGTGCGCACGATCGCCTCCGCGCCGGGCGTGGCGCGCTACTTCGACCTCTCCTTCCAGCACTCCAGCGAGTCCGTGCTGCGCCGGATGCGCCGGTTCGGCTCCACCGAGTCGTTCCTGCAGCTCATCGAGCAGATCCGGGAGCTGTCCCCGGAAGCGGGCATCCGCAGCAACTTCATCGTCGGCTTCCCCGGTGAGACCGAGGAGGACTTCGCCGAGCTGCAGGACTTCCTCACCCGGGCCCGGCTCGACGCCATCGGCGTGTTCGGCTACTCCGACGAGGACGGCACCGAGGCCGCCGGCTTCGACGACAAGCTCGACCCGGACGTGGTCGCCAAGCGCGTCGAGCAGCTGACCGCCCTGGCCGAGGAGCTGATCGCGCAGCGCGCCGAGGACCGCATCGGCACGGAGGTCAGCGTCATCGTCGAGCGCTTCGACGAGGACGACGTCATCGGCCGCGCCGACCACCAGGGCCCCGAGGTCGACGGCGAATGCCTGATCGTCGAGTGCGACGAGCTCGCCGTGGGCGAGCTGGTGCGCTGCGAGGTCATCGACAGCGAAGGCGTGGACCTCGTGGTGCGACCGCTGGAGAAGCCCGGGGAGCAGCCATGACGGCAGAAGGCCAGGCGCCGCAAGCGCCCGTCCTCAACATCGCCAACGTGCTGACCATGTCCCGGCTGCTGCTGGTGCCGGTCTTCCTCGTCGCGCTGTTCTGGGGCGACGGGCACGACGAGCTGTGGCGCTGGATCGCCACCGGCGTGTTCGCGCTGGCCTCCATCACCGACCGCATCGACGGCGAGATCGCCCGCAAGCGCGGGCTGGTCACCGACTTCGGCAAGATCGCCGACCCCATCGCCGACAAGGCCCTCACCGGTGCCGCCCTGATCGGGCTGAGCCTGCTCGGCGACCTGTGGTGGTGGGCGACCTGGGTGATCATCGTCCGCGAGCTGGGCGTGACGCTGCTGCGGTTCTGGGTGATCCGGCACGGCGTGATCGCGGCCAGCCACGGCGGCAAGATCAAGACGTTGCTGCAGGCCATCGCGATCGGGCTCTACCTGCTGCCGCTGGGCGCCTGGCTCGACGTCCCGCGCTGGATCGTGCTCGGCGCGGCGCTGATCGCCACCGTCGTGACCGGACTGGACTACGTGATCCGCGCGCTGCGGCTGCGGGCGGCCGGCGGCACGAAGGCCGGCGCATGATCCTCGAACCGCTCGGTCTGCCGGTCCCGCAGGTAGCGGGGCTGATCGATGCCCTGCGGCAGCGCGGCGAGACGGTCGCGACCGCGGAATCGCTCACCGCGGGACTGGTCACCGCCGCGCTGACCGAGGTGCCCGGCGCCAGCGCCGTGGTGCGCGGCGGGCTGGTCGTCTACGCGACCGATCTCAAGGACCGGCTCGCCGGGGTGGACGCCGACCTGCTCGCCGAGCACGGTGCGGTTCACCCGGACGTGGCGTCCCAACTCGCCGTCGGCGCGTCGCGTCGGTGCGGGTCGGATTGGGGCATCGGGCTCACCGGGGTGGCGGGTCCGGATCCGCAGGACGGAGTCGCTCCCGGCACCGTTCACCTGGGCTTCACCGGTCCGAGAGGGACGCAGGTGCGCACGGTGAACCTCGACGGTGATCGTCACGCGGTCCGCGCGGCGGCCGTTCGAGTGGCTCTGGAACACTTCGCCGGGCTGCTGCGTTGAACAAATTGCAGGAGGGGTCGTCATGTGTCCGCGTGCGCTGTGCGCTGCGTAAACATGGCCCAACGAGGACTAGGCCGATCGATCATGGACCGTTCGCCCTGGGCGGACTTCCGCTCGATCGTTCTCGTTCCGGCCCATCGATGAGTAACGTAGGGGGCGTTCACGCGTAGTGCACGCGGAAGGCGACGAAGGAAGGGAGGCGCGCGATGACCGTATTGTTGCGGGAGGCGGTCGGTGAACGGCTGCGCCGCGCCCGGACCGCACAGTCTCGGACGTTGCGGGACGTTTCGCGCGCTGCCCGGGTGAGCCTCGGATACCTGTCCGAGGTCGAACGGGGCCGCAAGGAGGCGTCCAGTGAGCTGCTGTCCTCGATCTGTGATGCCTTGGACCTGCCGCTGCCAGAGCTGTTGGTGACCGTGGCCGGTGACCTCGACGGGACGATGGTCGTGCCATCCGTCGTCGAGCAGCCGGCGACTGCGGACCTCGACGGTGGTCAGCTGGTGCCGAGCCTGCTCGGTGCCGAGCTCGCCGACGCCGAGCAGCAGTTCGCCGAAGCCGGTGACGCCCGCGCGGGGCTTCAGCCGGTGCTCAGCCAGCGCATCAGCGCTCCTGTGCGCAAGCAGGTAGTGGCCGCCTGAACTACTAGACGACACACCGACCGCCCCGCGTGCCAGCCGGCTCGCGGGGCGGTCGGGTTTTAGTTGATCACGGTTCAATGTCCGTTATGCCCCCGGAGCGGCGGCGGTCGGACGGGGCTGGTTCGATCAACGCTGAGCGCTCCGGGAAATACCCGGAGATCTGCCGTGTTTGGTGGAAGCGGACACAACTACCTGACACGATGGAACCAGCCGAGGCTCTTGATGCGTTGTATCGGCGAGAGATCGGCTGGGGGCAGCCGGCAAGCGGAGAGAAGGCAGGCGGAGGAGATGGCCAACCCGTTCGTGAAGGCCTGGAAGTACCTGATGGCGTCGTTCTCGTCGAAGGTCGACGAGCACGCCGACCCGAAGGTGCAGATCCAGCAGGCCATCGAAGAGGCCCAGCGGCAGCACCAGAGCCTCTCCCAGCAGGCCGCGTCGGTGATCGGCAACCAGCGCCAGCTGGAGATGAAGCTGAACCGCCAGCTCGGCGAGGTTGAGAAGCTGCAGGCCTCGGCCAAGCAGGCGCTGGTGATGGCCGACCAGGCTCGCACCGAAGGGGACGAGGCCAAGGCCCAGAAGTACGAGGAGACCGCGACGCAGCTGGCCAGCCAGCTGGTCACCGCCGAGCAGGGCGTCGAGGACCTCAAGACGCTGCACGACCAGTCGCTGGGTGCCGCCGAGCAGGCCAAGCAGGCCGTCGAGCGCAACGCGCAGGTCCTGCAGCAGAAGATCGCCGAGCGCACCAAGCTGCTCAGCCAGCTGGAGCAGGCCAAGATGCAGGAGCAGGTCTCGGCGTCGATGAAGTCGATGACCGAGGTCTCCGCGCCCGGCAACACGCCTTCGCTGGACGAGGTCCGGGACAAGATCGAGCGCCGCTACACCACCGCCCTCGGTGAGGCGGAGCTCGCGCAGAACAGCGTGCAGGGCCGGATGATGGAGGTCGAGCAGGCCTCCGTGGACGCGGCCGGCGCCAGCCGCCTGGCCCAGCTGCGCGCCTCCATGGGTGGCGGCGAGCAGCAGCAGGTCACCGGTGGTGCGCAGCAGCAGCTCTCCAGCAGCGGTGAGCAGACCCCTGCCGAGACGAAGAATCAGGAGAAGCCGCAGGCCGACCAGGCCTGATCGAGGCGGAGGCGCCATGTCCCGGAAACAGGAGCTCGCGCAGCTGGGCGAAGCCGCCCTGGAGACCCTGCGCGGTCCGGTGGCGACCGAGGTCCGGCGCAAGTGGGCCGACTGGCGCGATCCGCGTGCCCGGCTGGTCCGCCGGCGCAAGGCCGCCAAGCGGCTCGCGGGCACCAGCGGCGCCACCGCGGGTGTCTTCGGGCTGGGCGCCGTCGCTTCCTGGATGACGCCGATCGTGGATTCGGTCTTCTTCTGGCAGTGGGCCGGGGAGACCGCCGCGGTCGGCCTCGGCAGTGTCGCCGTGGCCGGTGGTGTGGGCGCGGTCAGCGCCGGGTTGAAGTACCGGAAGCTGAAGAACACGCCGCTGCCGGAGTCCACCGCCACGGAGCCGCTGCCCGCTGCGGGGTCGGCCGCCCGGCCGCCGATGCAGCGGTTGCGGGAGGCGGAGCAGACGCTCAACAACGCGCTGGCCGAGCTCACCTCGGCCGGTGCGGGTGCGTCGGCGGCCGATGCGCGGGCGACGGCGGACGCCGCTGCCGCGGAGCTGCGCCGGGGCGCCAAGCGGCTGGTCGCGGTGGAGTCGGCGATGCGCTACGCGCCGTCCGCCGAGCAGCAGGAGCTCCGCGCGGACGTCGACCGGTTGCGGGCTGAGCTGGACGAGGGCGTGGCGGCCTACGGCGGTGTGGTGGCCGCGGCCGGTCGCGCGGTGGCCGCGAGCGGTTCGGGCGAGCAGCGGCACCTGCTGCAGGACGCCACGGACCGGTTGGCCGGTCTCGCCGTCGGGATGCGCGAGGTCTTCGGCGAAGTGGACGGGTCCGCTCAGCACTGATCTTCACACCGCGCTGCATTCGCATCACTAGGGGTAGTCGATATTTCTCACATTCGACGGACCGGGTGCCTTGATTGCGTGATGCCGAATAGTAATCTTTCCCCAGTCATCACATGCCGTGACAGTTGTTCCACCTGAACGGTGGCTCGGGGAGGCCAATGTGGCGTTGTGGGCCGTGCACGGCAACGGTCGACGACTGCTGCGCGATTCCGTCGTGTCCTCCGAGGAGCGCCTGAGCTGGCCGCTCACCATCGGATTCGGCGTGCAGCACCTGCTCGCGATGTTCGGCACCACCACGCTGGTGCCGCTGCTGACCGGTTTCCCGGTCGCCACCACCCTGCTGCTGTCCGGTGTGGGCACGCTGCTGTTCCTGGTGATCACCCGCAACCGGGTGCCGAGCTACCTCGGTTCCTCGGTGGCGTTCGTGGTGCCGATGAGCGCCGCGGTCGGCGAGGTCGGTGCCGGTCCGGCGGCCCTGCTCGGCGGGATCATGGTGGTCGGACTGGTGGTGCTGGCCTTCGGCGTCGCCGTCAAGGCGCTCGGCGTGCGCCTGCTGGAAACCGCGATGCCGCCCGTGGTCACGGGCGCGATCGTGCTCATGATCGGGCTCAGCCTCGCCCCGCAGTCCGTCTCGTCCTTCGACCAGCAGCGCGTTCCCGCGGCTCTGACGCTGGGAACCGTCGTGCTGCTGACGGTGATCAGCCGCGGCATGGCCGGACGCGCGGCGGTGCTGATCGGCGTCCTGGTGGGCTGGCTGTACGCGGCCGGGATGGGTCAGCTGGTGCCCGAGCGGGTCGCCGAGCTGGCCGCGGCTCCGTGGATCGGGATCCCGGAGATGATCACGCCGCAGGTGCACGTCTCGGTGGTTCCGTTCGTGCTGCCGCTGGCGATAGTGCTGGTCGCCGAGCACGTCGCGCATCTGAAAGCGGTCGCGGCCGTGTCCGGCCGCGATCTCGACCCCTACGTCGGTGACGCGCTCATCGGCGGTGGACTGGCCACGATGCTGTCCGGTTCGGCCGGTGGCTCGGCGGTGAGCAGCTACGCGGCCAACATCGGCGTCATGGCCGCGACCCGCGTCTACTCCACGGCGTCCTGCTTCGTCGCGGCGCTGGCGGCGATCGTGCTGTCGTTCTCCCCGAAGCTCGCCGCGCTGATCAACACGGTGCCGATGGGCGTCCTCGGCGGTGCGACGCTCGTGCTGTTCGGGATGCTGGCGCTGGTCGGCGTCCGGATCTGGCTCGACGCCCGCGTCGACTTCGCCGACCCCGTCAACCTCGCGGTCCTCGGCACGGCCGTCATCGCCGGCGTCGGCGACCTGACGCTCAGCGTCGGGGACCTGCGCATCACCGGTCTCGTCTGGGGCTCGATCGGGATCGTCATCGTCTTCCCCCTCCTGCGGAACCTCGCAGACGTCCGCAACGTCCCCTGACCGGAACCCCCTCGGTCTCCCGGCCGTTCGGACGCAGAGGTCGCGGGGATTGGCCCCTCGCGCATCGTTGTCCCGATTTCAGTGGAGATCCGGGACCTGATCTCCACTGAGATCCGGGGACTTCGCGGAAGAGGTCAGGGTTGGCAGTGGGGGCAGTGGTAGGTGACGCGGTGGTCCGGGGGCTTGCCCTGGGACCCCCGCCGGACCTGGTTTCCGCAGCGCAGGCAGGTCCTCCTGGCGTAGACCCAGTGCTCGTCGCCGCGGCGGAGGCTCTTGGTCGTGGTCTGCTCGGGGTGCCAGGCGTTGCGGAGGAGGAGGTCGTGGCTGAGGCGAACCGCTTCGCGGGCGTCGATCTCGCCGACCGGGGTCCATGGGGAGCGGCGGAGCAGGAAGCAGACCTCGGTCTTGTAGAGGTTCCCGACACCGGCCATGACGCGCTGATCCGTCAGGGCCAGGCCGATCTCGCGGTCCGGGTCAGCGGTGAGCCTGCGCAGCGCCTGGTCCTCCTGCTCGGGGCCCCAGTCCGGTGACAGCAGGTCCGGGCCCAGGTGCCCGACGAGCTCCGACTCGCGCGAGGTGGGCAGCCAGCGCAGGTCGTGCAGCGCGAAGCCGACCGCGACCCGATCGGCCGTCGCCAGGATCGCGCGCGCCTGATGTCCGGGACGCCGCCACCGGCCGCTCGGCGGGTAGAGGTGCCACGCGCCGTCCATCCGCAGGTGGTTGTGCAGCGTGCGACCGTGCTCGAAGCGGATCAGCAGGTGCTTGCCCGCCGGGCGGACCTCGCTCACCGCCCGGCCCTTCAGCTCCACAGTGGACAGGCGGGGGTGTCGGATCTCACCGCGGATCAGCTCCCGCCCGGCCAGGGCCTCGTTCAGCCGGTGGCAGGCGAGGAAGACCGTGTCGCCCTCGGGCACCGGGTCACTCGACTTCCTCGGCGAAGTCCTCGTCCTCGGGCTCCGGACGGCGGGTCCGTCCCGCGCGCAACGTGCGGGCGAGGATGAGGTTGAACGCCAGCGCGACCTCGCGAGCGCCCGGCGTGCCCCACTGGTGGATCGGCATGCACGCGCCCTGGGCCTGCTGGACCGCGAGCCGGTCCGGCAGCGCCACCGGCATCACCAGCGGGCCGAAGATGTCCCGGAGCTCGTCGATGCGGTACTGGTGCTCGTGCGACCTCGGCCGCACCCGGTTGACCACCACGCCCAGCGGCTGGAGGTCCGGGTTGCTGGCGCGCTCGGCCTGGACCGCCTCGAAAGCGCGCTGAACGCCGGACACCGCGAAGATCGTCGGCTCGGTCACCAGCAGCGCCCGGTCGGCCGCCACCAGCGCGGACCGCGTCAGCCGGCCCAGCGACGGCGGGCAGTCCAGCAGCACCAGCTGGTAGGGGAGCTCGCCCTCGGCGATCAGGTCGTCCAATTCGGACAGAGCGTCGTCGAGCCGGGACAGGTGATCGCCGTCGGCGTGCCCGTTGAGGCTCTCGGCGTCCTCCGAACCCACCAGGACGTCGACCTCGTCGCCCCACGAACTGCCGGTGACCGCCGCCCGCAACACCTCCGGGCGGGGATCGGCGAGGACATCGGTCAGGCCCTTGGCGGTCTTCTCCGGTTCCAGGGCGGCCGTGGCGTTGCACTGCGGGTCGAGATCGACCACCAGCGTCCGAACCCCGCGCCGCATGGCGGCCGAGGCAAGCCCGAGCACCACGGTCGTCTTGCCCACGCCACCCTTGAGACTCAGCACCGCAACCGTCTGCACGCGGTCAGCCTACGGAACCGGCGTCGACATGAGCAGTGCTGGCCGTGTTTTGCCCAGGCGGTCCTGGTGCGGCACGCCGTTGCGGATCTCGGCCCACACGGCATTACGCTTTTGGCATGAGAACGGACGCCGTCCACCAGGTGCTGGAAACCGAGATCGCCGACGCGGCGCAGCGGCTCGGCCGCCGACCGCGCGTGCTCGACGTCGGCGGCGGCAGCGGCGTGTGGGCGGTGCCGCTGGCCGAAGCGGGCTGCGCGGTGACCGTCATCGACCCCAGCCCCAACGCTCTGGCCACCCTGCAACGCCGCGCCGAGGACGCCGGCGTCGCCGATCGCGTCACCCCGCTGCAAGGCGACACCGAAGCCCTCGCCGCGCTCAGCCCCGACGGTGGTGCGGACCTCGTCCTCGCGCACGGTCTGCTGGAGGTCGTCGACGACGTCGACGCCGCCATCGCGGCGCTGGCCGCCTCCACCGCCCCCGGCGGAGCGGTGTCGGTGCTGGTGGCCAACCGCTACGCGGCGGTCCTAGGCCGGGCGCTGGCGGGCCGCGTCGGCGAGGCTCTGCGGCTGCTCAACGACGCCGACGGCACCCTGGACGCCGGCTCGGAGACCCTGCAGCGCCGGTTCGACACCGACGGGCTCCATCGGTCGCTGAGCGCGGGCGGGTTCACCGTCGAGCTGGTCCAGGGTCAGGGCGCGCTCAGCGACCTCGTGCCGGGTTCGGTCACCGACGACAACCCGCGCACCGCCGACGCCGTCGCGGAGCTGGAGCAGGCCGCGGCCACCCGCTCGCCGCTGCGGGACATCGCCACCCGGCTGCACGCGATCGCCCGGAAGCCCAGCTGAGAACGGGGCGGACCGTCCGGTTTCGGAAATTTCGACGATCGGCCGTACAGGTGACAAAATGATCACTGACCGCGACTACCCAGGGTGCTTCGGTTGATTACCGCTGGTCGTTGACCTCGCCGAAGAAGTCGATCACAGCCCCGTTCCGACGATGTCCGCAATGTCGCAGGTTTCCGGTGGCCGGACCGGGTAGTCGTCGCGTCGCTGGAACCGTATCCTCAGTGGTGACGCCCCCAAGCGTTCGCCGGTCGGCAAGCCCGGCGCCACCGAGAACCTGTGCCGGAGGAGGAGTCATGCCACTCTCCGAGCACGAGCAGCGACAGCTCGAGCAGATCGAGCGCGCGCTCTACGCCGAGGACCCCAAGTTCGCCTCCACCGTGCGCGGAGGACGGCTACAACGCCCATCCCGACGTCGGCGTTTGCAGGGCATCGCCGTCTTCGTGCTGGGCCTTGCTCTGCTGGTCGTCGGCGCGGTGATCCCCGCCCTCCGACCGGCGGAGATCCCGGTGTTGAGCGTTGTCGGCTTCCTCGTGATGTTCGGCGGAGCAGTGATCGTCCTGTCCGCGTTGCGCGGTGGCGGCGATGACGCCGAGGCCACGGACAACAACAGCGGCGGCGGGGACAAGCCGAAGCGCGGTTCCGGCCGCGCCTCCGCGCGCGGCTCGCTGGCCCAACGCATGGAGGAGCGCTTCCGCAAGCGCTTCGAGCAGTAGAACCTCACATCGAAGATCGCCGCCGGGCCCCACGAGGACCCGGCGGCGATCTTCGTGCGTGCGGGCCGATCCTCAGGAGCTGCGCCACGGGGGCAAGGCGGAGCGCGGGAAGAGGCGGGAGCGCAGGTCCAGGGGAGCGTTCTGCTGGAGGCTCGCGGTGATCGCCTTCAGCGTCTCCGGCAGAGTGCCGTCCGGCTGCGAGGTGGGCGCGTACCACTCCCGCTCCACGGCCTTGACCAGCTGCTTCAGCGCGTCGGTGCCGGCGGCGTCCAGCTCGTGGTCCTCGGCCAGCCGGTCGGCGAGCTGCCGGGCCGTGTGCGTGTCGCGCGGCTGGTAGCCGCGATCCCGGAACTCGTCCAGCACCTCCCGCCACGCGGTGTCCGCCGCACCCGCGCGGCCCTCGGTGATCGCCTGGAGGCGCTGACCGCGGCGGACCTCGCGCACCGCCAGCGGCGTCGCCGCGGCGGCGCAGGCCAGCAGCACGATCAGCACCAGCGCTGCCACCGACCAGGCGCGACCGGCCGGCTCGCGGCGCTGCTCGGGCACGTCCCGGGCGTCGGGCTGGTCGGGCTGCGCCCCGGCCTCGGGCGGAACCGGTGCTCCGGGGGTGGGGGCGGGCAGCGGCTGACCGGGCAGCGGAGCGGCCGCCTGCGGCGGGTGCAGCGCGGTGTCGAGGAACTGCGGCAGCGCGGTCCGGCCGTCGCTGAGCGGCGTCGGGTCGAAGGTCTGCCAGCCCCAGCCGGGGAAGTACGCCTCCACCCAGGCGTGCGCGTCCTCGGTGGTGATGACCTGCTCGGTGCCGTCCTGGTAGCCGGCGGTGAAGCCGACCGCCACGCGCGACGGGATGCCGATCGAGCGCAGCAGCACGGCCATCGATGAGGCGTACTGCTCGCAGAACCCGCGCTTGCCCCGGAACAGGAAGTCGCTCAGCGCGTCCTGGCCGGTCGCGGGCGCCGTGGTCAGGTCGTAGCGGAAGCCGTTGGCGGGGTCGGTGAAGTACCGGTTGAGCGCCACGGCCTTGTCGAACTCGGTGGGCGCGTTCTCGGTCAGCTGACGTGCGAGATCGGCGACCTCCGGCGCGATGCCCGAGGCGTCGACGTAGGCGGGATCGATCGGCATCGGCCCGCGCGCCGAGCGCAGCTCCTCCGGCGAGGGATCCGGGACGATGACCTGCTGGGTGTAGGGCCGCGTCTCCTGGTTGGTCTGGGTGAACACGATCCCCGCGGCCGGGTCGTACCGCCAGTTCCGGCCCATGCCCGACACCTCGACCGGCGTGCCGAACACCGGCAGCCACGGGTCGCGGTAGCCGATCGGCTGGACCTCGATCCGCTCGGGCCTGCCGCGTCCGATGGTGGTGCCCTCCGGCAGCGGCAGCGGGGCGTTCGCGTCAACGCCCTGCGTCAGCCCGTCGAGCTGCCAGCCCGAGCGCGGGTCGAACTTGCGCAGCGTCATCGCGCGCAGGTAGCTGTCCTGCTGGAGCCCCCGGACGCGGAAGAGCTCGACCACCTGGTCGCGGTTGAGCTGCCCGCGCAGCGAGGTGAACGGCTGCAACCCGATCCCGTCGGTGCCGCCGAACTCCTCGGGCACCGAACCCGGCAACCGCCCCTCGGTGCCGACCCCGGTGAACACCGAACCGGCCAGCACCGCGATCACACCGGCGGTGCCCGCGACCACGGAAGTGGTCCGGCCGAACAGCGTGTAGGCGACTCGATCCGGCTCCTCGTAACGCCGCCACCTGCGGTGATGGCCTCCGGAGGCGAGCAGCAGCGCGTAGCCGGCACCACCCACCGCGAACGACCACCACGGCAGCATCAGGTCCGACAACGACGCCGGGATCGCGAACACGCACAGCAGCACCAGGCCGGTCACCGCCGGCGTGCCGATGCCCACCGCGATCAGATCCACCAGCAGCGCCACCACGCCCAGGCCGAGGCACACCAGCGCCTGCAGCGGCGGCTCCGCGGCCACCGGAGGAACGCCGGTGCTGATCAGCTCCCTGGTGCCGCCCAGCAGCCGGGCCAGCTCGCCGAACGCGGCGGGTCCCGGCAGCACCCCGAGGAACGCGCTGGACCCGGCGAACAGAACGGTCAACGCCACCAGCAGCACGGCCAGCTGACCGGCCGCGACGCCCACGTTCGGCCAGCCCAGGCGCCTGCCCACCACGCCGGTGCCCACGACCGCGGCGACGGTGATCAGCGCGGGCAGCAGCCAGCGCAGGTCGGCGAGCACCCCGGCGAACGCCGCCGAGGCGCACATGACGGCCACCGCTCCCGCCGCGGCGGCGACCAGCGAGGTGTCGAGGGAACCGGTCCTGTCGGTGCTCACTGCATCATTCCCGCGGTGTCGCCTGCCTTGGTCTGCCCGCACAGCTCGCGCCACACCTCGGTGATCGGCGTTCGCGGGCCGTCGGCCACCACGACGGTCCAGCCCGCCGCGCGCAGCCTGCGCGCGGCGTCGTCCACGTCGTTGCCCGCGCCGTCGCCGTTCCACGACCGGACCGCGAGCAGCACCGCGATGCTGCGGGTCTCCTGCGGGCGGAGCTTGGTCAGCTCCGCGACGGCCGCGGTGGTGGTCTCGCCGAGCACCGCGATGAGCTCGTGCCCGTCGCCGGGGTCGCGGCTGCACTGCAGGTCGCGCTGCGGGGACGGGCGAACGGCGGCCAGCGAGTCCAGCAGCGCTTCGTCGCGCTCGCCGTCGTCGCCGCCGATGTCGCGGGCCAGCGGATGGCCGTCCTCGGTGACCAGGCGGACCTGCTGGCCGTGCTGGGCCAGGTGCAGGCAGATGCTGGCGACCGCGGAGATCGCCCACTCGACGCTGTTGTGAGCGCCGTTGCCCCGGTGCGCGGCCGAGCGGCGGTCCAGCAGCACCGTGACGCCGCCGTGCCAGGGCCGTTCCTCCACCCGCACCATGAGCTCGTCGCGTCGCGCGGTGGATTTCCAGTGCACCCGGCGGATGTCGTCGCCCTGCCGGTACTGGCGGACCATCGCGTCGTCCTCGCCGTGCCCGGCGCGCAGCCGCGCGGTGCCGTCCTCGCCGGTGCCCAGCCCGGAACCGGCGGGCAGCCCGGCCAGTTCGACGACCTGCGGTGTCGCCACCATCCGGGAGCGCCCGGCCAGCTCGCGCTCGAACTGGGCCAGTCCGAACGGATCGCCGATCCAGGTCCGCAGCGGTCCGATGTGGTGGATGCCGCGCAGCGCCGGGATCACCGGGTAGGTCAGCACCTGGCCGCCGTGGCGGGGCACGATCGGCAGCCGGAACCGGGGGCGGCCGCCGAGCGCGTGCGGGGTGCCGTCCTCCAGGACCAGCCCGTCGGCGGGAAACCGACCGCTGCCGCTGATGTGCAGCTGCACGTCAGCCCGCGATCCGACCTCCACGCGCGGCGGATCGATCACCCTTCGGGCCGAGACGCCGAACCTGACCTGGCCGGACAGCGCCAGCGCCAGCAGCGGCAAGGCGATCACGAACGCCGAGACCCGCAGCAGGTCCCGCTCGTCGAGGACCAGCGCGCAGATCCCGGCTGCCACGCCCGCGGCCAGCAGGCAGCGGCCGCGGATGGTCAGCCCGGACAGCATGTCAGCCTCGTTCGTCGTGGGTCTCGCCGCGCGGCACCGGGATGCGCTCCAGCAGCTGCCGCACCAGGTCGGTCGCCGAGCGGCGGGCCGCGCGCGCCTCGCTGGTCAGCACCAGCCGGTGCGCCAGGACCGGGACGGCCACGGCCTGCAGGTCGTCGGGGATGACGAAGTCGCGGCCGGCCAGCGCGGCCTGCGCGCGAGCGGCCCGCACGAGCTGCAGCGTCGAGCGCGGCGAGGCGCCCAGCCGCAGCTCGGCGAGTTTGCGGGTCGCGGTGACCAGCTCGATCGCGTAGCGGCGGATGTCGGTGGAGGTGTGCACCTGGGAGACCACGTGCAGCAGCTCCTGCACCTCGGCGGCGTCGGCGGCCGGGCGCAGCTGGCTCAGCGGGTCGTGCCCGGAGTGCTCGTCGACCATCGCCAGCTCGGCCTTGGCGTCGGGGTAGCCGATCGACACCCGCGCGGTGAAGCGGTCGCGCTGGGCTTCCGGGAGGGCGTAGGTGCCCTCCATCTCGACCGGGTTCTGCGTCGCGATGACCATGAACGGCGAGCCGAGCGCGTAGGTGTCGCCGTCGACGGTGACCTGCTGCTCCTCCATGCACTCCAGGAGCGCCGACTGGGTCTTCGGCGATGCGCGGTTGATCTCGTCGCCCACCACGACGTTGGCGAACACCGGGCCCGGCCGGAACTCGAAGCTCTCGGTCTGCCGGTTGTAGATGGACACGCCGGTGATGTCGCTGGGCAACAGGTCCGGGGTGAACTGGATGCGGCTGACGGTGCAGTCGATCGAGCGCGCGAGGGCCTTGGCCAGCGAGGTCTTGCCCACCCCGGGGACGTCCTCGACCAGCAGGTGGCCCTCGGCGAGCATGGTGACCAGCGCGACCCGAACCACCTCGGGCTTGCCGACGAGGACCTGCTCGACGTTGGCGGCGATGCGCTGGATGGTCCCGTGCACGTGATCGATGCCGGGCGCGGCGGCGACGGGCCCGTCGGTCGTTGGTCCGACGGCACCGGTCAGCTGGGTTTTCGGCGTCACGCCACCTCCTGGATTGCGCCCTCCCGGTCATGTCTGGCCCGCAGACCGGGGGTGACGGGAGGACACCCGGACCGGGCCGGCGGAGCCGGAGGCGGCACTGCCCCCACTTCACCCCACCACCGATGCCCGACGGCTGCCGGACATCGAACGGACTGAGCATAACCGTCCGCCCGACTAGTTGATCTACACGCGTGCTGACCGGCGGTTTTCGCGAATTTCCCACTCATCGTGGCTGGTGGACCGGCGGTGGTGCGTGGTGGGGTGGGGTCGCAGCGGCGCCCCCGTTTTCCCCCACTTCGCCCCCACGGCGTGCTACCTGCGGAAACAGTGGCGACCTCGCTGGGGTGAAGGGGGCGTTTCGTGTTGACGGTGGAGCGGAGTGGGGTACTGTGGGGCGCGGTGG